>DBFBJF010000386.1:0-9748 GCA_048203265.1 Candidatus Merdiplasma sp. | reverse complement strand
GGCCATATCACGGACTCCCAGGGCAGGAAGGTGGATTTTAAGAACACCATCCTGATTATGACATCCAATGCCGGCGCCCAGTCCATTATGACGCCCAAGCATTTGGGATTTGGCGCGGTGGATGAGAAGAAAAGTTATGAGGCCATGAAGGCAAATGTCATGGAGGAAGTGCGCCGTCTGTTTAAGCCGGAGTTCCTCAACCGAATCGATGAGACCATTGTGTTTCATTCCCTGACGAAGGAGGATATCGGCAGTATTGTGAAGCTGCTGTTCGGGGAACTGCAGAAGCGGTGCCGGGAACAGATGAACCTTGATCTGCGGGTGACAGCGGCTGCCAGAGACCATATCGCTAAGAGCGGTTATGATGAAAAGTACGGTGCCAGACCGCTGCGCCGGGCTATCCAGAACCAGGTGGAGGACGCGTTGGCGGAGGAGATCCTGGCGGGCAGAGTGAAAAACGGAGATACGGTGACTGTATCTGCGTCGAAGGAGAAAATTACTTTCAAAGTCAGACGGAATGAGCTGGCGCAGGAAGCCGGTTCATGATATAATGACATCGGGGAAGATACCGTCATGCGTTTCAGGTTTGAGGGAGGGAACATGACGGAAACCAAAAGATAAATCAGGAGGGCATGAAAATGTCAGTAGTAAAAGAACTGTTGCGGACAGAGACAGACGGGACAATCAGTTTTGGAAATTATGAGCTGGATCAAAAGGCAAAACTTTCCGACTATGAGTACAACGGGGATTTATACAAGGTAAAGACATTTAAGGAGATCACAAAGCTGGAGCGAAACGGCATGCTGGTATATGAGTCCGTGCCGGGTACAGCTGTGAATCATTTCATGGCGCAGGGAGACGGCGTCAGCTTCACGGTGGAGGGACCGGAGGATGCTCAGGTGATTTTGGGATTGGAGGAGGATGCCCAATATCAGGTATCCATTGACGGCAACGAGATGGGTCTGATGAAGACCAACATGGGCGGCAAGCTGGTGCTGAGCGTGGAGATGGGAAATGCAGACCACGTGGAAGTGAAAGTGGTGAAGGGCTGAGGGAACGCTTTTATCAGCGTTTCCATAAGGAAGTATAAAAGAATAGGAAGAGAAGGGGCTGTTGCGGGAAGCGCTGGGAGTATTTCCTGTGACAGCTCTTTCTCTAAGTCAAAAGACTCCGCTATAGGCGGGGCATCAGTGCGAGGGGATGACAATGGCGAAGAGCAGAAGCAGCATATTTTTTTGCCAGAATTGCGGTTATGAGTCGGCAAAATGGATGGGCCAGTGCCCGGCCTGCCATGAGTGGAACACGTTTGCGGAGGAACCGGCGGCAGCCGGGACAAAGATAAAATCCGGCGGGGGAGCGGTCCGCAGGGAGAGCAGCGCAAAGCCCAGACAGCTCTCCCAGATCCAGGTGGACGAGAATTCCAGGAGTACCACAGGTTTGGCGGAGCTGGACCGGGTGCTGGGGGGCGGAATCGTGGCCGGCTCCCTGGTGCTGGTGGGAGGCGATCCCGGAATCGGGAAATCCACGCTGCTGCTGCAGGTCTGCCAGAATCTGTCGGCGGAGGGGCAGAAAATTCTCTATGTGTCCGGGGAGGAATCGGCACAGCAGATTAAGCTGCGGGCGAACCGGATGGGATCGTTTTCCGATACGCTGCTGATTCTGTGCGAAACCAACCTGGAGGACATCCGGGAGGCGATACAGCGGGAAAAACCGTCGGTGGTGGTCATCGACTCCATACAAACCATGTACAATGAGAACGTATCCTCCGCACCGGGCAGCGTGTCCCAGGTCAGGGAATCCACCGGAGTGCTGATGCAGATCGCCAAGGGCATGGGGGTGACCATTTTTATTGTGGGCCATGTGACCAAGGAGGGGGTGGTGGCCGGCCCCAGAGTGCTGGAGCATATGGTGGATACGGTGCTCTACTTTGAGGGGGACCGGCACGCCTCCTACCGGATTCTGCGGGGAGTCAAAAACCGTTTTGGCTCCACCAATGAGATTGGTGTGTTCGAGATGCGGGAGGAGGGGCTGCGGGAGGTGGCCAATCCTTCTGAATATATGCTGGAGGGAAAGCCGGAGCATGCCACGGGATCCGTGGTGGCCTGTTCCATGGAGGGCACCAGACCGGTGCTCATCGAGGTGCAGGCACTGGTGTGCACCAGCAATCTGGCATTCCCGCGAAGAACGGCGGACGGCGCGGATCTGAACCGGGTCAATCTGCTACTGGCGGTGCTGGAGAAAAGACTGGGGCTGCGGCTGTCCGGCTGTGACGCCTATGTCAATATTGCCGGAGGAATCCGGATGCGGGAGCCGGCGGTGGATCTGGGAATTGTGATGGCTCTTATTTCCAGCTTTAAGGACCGGATGATTGATGAGAAGACAGTGGTCTTCGGTGAGGTGGGACTGAGCGGTGAGGTGCGCTCTGTCAGCATGGCTAAGCAGCGGGTGATGGAGGCTAGAAAGCTGGGATTTGACACCGTGATTCTTCCCGAGGTTTGCCGGAAAAATGTGGGCCAGGTGGAGGGGATTTCCCTGAAGGGAGTGCGCACAGTGCAGGATGTGCTGTACCTGATGGTATAGCGGCAGGGAGGATAGGATGAAGAAAAAGAATGTGGTTCTCATAGGAATGCCGGGGGTGGGAAAGAGTACAATCGGAGTCATCCTGGCTAAGCAGCTGGGACTTCAGTTTGTGGATGCGGATCTGGTAATACAGCAGCAGGAGGGACGGCTGCTCCACGAGATTATTTCCCAGGAGGGCATCGATGGATTTCTAGCCATCGAAAACCGGGTGAACGCGCAGATCCAGGCCCAGGGCGCGGTGATCTCCACCGGGGGCAGCGTAGTCTACGGGGCTGATGCTATGCGGCATCTGAAAGAGATCGGGACGGTGGTTTATCTGCGGTTGCCCTATCAGGCACTGCGGCGGAGGCTGAAGAACCTGAAGGACCGAGGGGTGGTTCTGAGGGAGGGCCAAACGCTGCGGGATCTGTACGAGGAGAGAACACCTCTCTACGAAAAGTACGCGGATCTGATGATTGATGAGAGTGGTCTGGACATTGAACAGACCAGAGAGGCGCTGGAGCGAGAGCTGGGCAGGATCATGTGAGAAACCGGATGGCAAAGCGAGGGAGAGCGGTAAGTCAGGAGGAGGAGCATGATTCAGATTGCGATTGTGGAAGACGACCCCGGCCAGGTGAAACTGCTGAGGGAGTATCTGGACCGGTATGAAAAAGAGCGGGGAGCGGCATTTAAAATTTCCTGCTATTCGGATGGGGACGGAATCACCCAGAATTATCAGGGGGAGTTCGATATTATTTTGATGGACATTGATATGCCCTTCGTGAATGGATACGAGGCGGCTCAGATCATTCGGGATCAGGATCCGGAGGTGGTGATTTTATTTATCACCAATCTGACCCAGTATGCCATCAAGGGATATTCGGTGGGGGCTCTGGACTATGTGCTGAAGCCGGTGACTTATTTTGCCTTTTCCGAATTTATGACCCGGGCGCTGGGGCGCATCAGAAAGCAGGAGGAAGTGTATCTGACCATCCGCCAGGGGTCCGGGGTTCAGAAACTGGCCATCTCCCGGATTTATTATGTGGAGAGCAAGGATCACTATCTGATTTTTTATACGAAGGACGGAGACTACCGCACTCTGGGAAAGATCTCGGACGCAGAGAAGCAGCTTGCCGCGTACGGATTTCTCAGGTGCCATGTGGGCTATCTGGTCAATCCCGCCTACGTTGGCGGCTTTGAGGATGACTGCGTTTACGTGGCGAAGGCGGCGGTGCCGGTGAGCCGCTCCCGGAAAAAGGCGTTTTTTCGGGAACTGATGGACTATATGAACAGGTGACCGTGTTATGATGGAATTTTTTCAGACTTCTTATTTTCAGACAGCTATTACGGAATGGTGCGGCTGTATGGTATACATAGCGATCTCAAAAAAGAAGCGCAAAGGATGGGCCCTGGCGGGCATCTGCGTTTTGATGCTGCTGGTGCAGAACTTGCTTTTGTACGTCACGTTTCGCCAACCGGAGGGGATGACATTTTTATCCTGGCTGTTTATCCGGATGCCGCTCTATCTGGCGGGGATGTGGCTGTTTCTCTGGCTGTGCTGTGATGTGCCGGTGATCGATGTCACTTATCTGTGTGTGCGCTCCTTTATGCTGGCGGAGCTGGCCTGGGCGCTGATCTGGGAATGGCAGATCCGTCAGGCAGATAACGTGACGAATGTGCAGAGCGCATATGACGCCTACGATGCATATACCGCCGCGCCCATTGGAGGAGGGCTGCCCTCGGCCTTTGTGATTGCGCTGGTATATGCGGCGGTGTTCGGCCTGATGTATCTGTTGGAACGGCAGATTAAGCGGAAAGTGGAGCGCTTCCGGACCACTCTGCATGAGCTGGTTCTGGTGAGCATGATTGCGCTGATTACTTTTCTTCTCACCTCCTTTTTTGCTTCCCATGATACCACGGTGCTGGACGGTCAGATCACGCTGTCCCATTCTCTGGTGAATTTTGTGGGGATCCTGTTTGTTTTTGTGTACCGGCTCTGGTTTTCCAACCTGCAGGCAGCCCATGAACTGGATATGATCCACCGGGTGGTAGAGCAGCAGGCCATCCAGTATGACAGCTCTCGGGAGAGTATGGACGCGGTGAATCGGAAATACCACGACATCAAACAGATGCTGTCTGCCATGCGCAGTGAGGTCACCCAGGAAAAGAAAATAAAATGGATTGATGATATGGAGCGGGAGATCCGGGAGTATGAGGTATGGTGCAAGACCGGGAATCCGGTGCTGGACGTGGTGCTCTCGGAAAAATATCTGCGCTGTGTCCATGAAGAGATTGAACTCAGCTGCGTGGTGGACGGAGCACAGCTGAAAGATATGGAGATGGCGGACATCTGTACCATATTCGGGAACGCGCTGGACAATGCCATTGAACACGTGAGCAGGATCAAAGAGAAGGAGCGGCGCCTGATCCATGTGAAGGTGTTCGAGCGTCAGGGATTTCTGAACATCAGCATTGAAAACATACTGGAGGGAAAACTTCAGATGGAGGATGGGATTCCGGTGACTACCAAGGAGGAGAAGGAATTTCACGGGTATGGGATTAAGAGTATCCAGTATGCGGTGAACCGGTATCACGGATGCATGACCATCGACCAGGAGGAGCATTGGTTCCGGCTGAAATTAATTTTTCCTCTTCCACTGAAAAAATAAAAAAGAAGGCTTTTTCGGCATATTGCACAGTCGAAAAAGCCATTTTTTGTGCAAAAATGTTAAGAGTGTTGCAGACTACGATGGATTAAGTGCAAAACACGAAAAAAACGTCCAAATTTTTTAAAATATGGTATGATTTTCCTGCAAAAAAGGAAAATGCATGCGGCTTTTGAAATCGCGGAAAGGCAGGATCCGGGGATTGGAAAGGGGTATGCAGAGAATGGAGGGTTGATATGAGAAAATCAAAACTGACAAAACGGGTACTGTCCGTGGCAATTGCCGGCGTGATGGCGGTGAGCAGCGCCAGTACGGTTATGGCCTGGACCACTTCTGACGAGGTCAGCGAGCGTGAAACCAGAAATGGTGAGCTGGCGGTTCGCGCGGCGGAGGAGGGCATGGTGCTTCTGCGCAACGATGGGACGCTTCCCCTTCCGGCGGGATCCAACATTGTTCTTTACGGCAATGGCGCAGTGTGTACGGTGAAGGGCGGTACCGGATCCGGAAATGTAAACCAGAGAAATATCGTAAACTATTATCAGGGTCTGAAAGAGACCTACAATATTGTGAACACCGATTACCTGACGGCCTATGAGGAGGACTGGAACAAAGCCCAGAACGGAGAGATGGGCGAGGAGGGAACTGATTATGTGGGTTCTCAGACTGGTTTCGGATCCACCGTATACTTTGGTAAAGAAACGCCCATTACCGATGCGGCGGATGTGGCTGAGGCAAACGATGTGGACTGCGCGTTCTATGTGATCTCCCGGATTTCCGGAGAGGGCGCGGACCGCGCAGCGGAAGAAAATGACGGCGACTATTATTTGAGCGAGGTGGAGCGGGCTAATCTGGAGCTGCTGACCCAGACCTTTGATAAAGTGGTGGTGATCCTGAACACGGCGAATGTAATCGATACGAATTTCATCGATGAGATTGAAGGCATCAACGCGGTGCTGCTGGGCTCCCAGGGCGGTATGTACAGCGGCACGGCTCTGGCAAACATCCTGACAGGCGAGGCCACACCCTCCGGCAAGCTGGTGGATACCTGGCCGGTGGACTACATGGACTTCCCGTCCAGCCCCACCTTCGGTGAGAACTACGATCCGGAGAATTCCCGCGAGGAGTACAATGAGTACTACTACGATGATATTTATGTAGGATACCGTTATTTCGATACCTTTAACGTGGATCCCATGTTTGAATTCGGATACGGCCTTTCCTACACCACCTTCGATGTGGAGCCGGTTTCCGTGCAGGCGGATGCCCAGAATGTGACCGTGACCGTGAAGGTGACCAACACCGGAGATACCTACTCAGGCAAAGAGGTGGTACAGGTTTACTTCTCAGCTCCGGACGGAGAGCTGGAGAAGCCTTATCAGGAGCTGGCCGCATACGGAAAGACGGATGAGCTGGCGCCGGGCGAGAGCCAGACCCTGGATATTACTTACACCACCACAGAGATGTCCTCCTACAGCGAGGATCAGGCTGCCTACATTCTGGAGGCAGGAGACTATATCGTTCGTGTGGGTGACAGTTCCAGAAATACTACTGTGGCAGCTGTTCTTGAGATGGACGAGACGGTGATCACCGAGCAGCTGAGCAATCAGCTTACCGTGGAAGAGTCGGAGCAGGAGAAACTGGAGGAAGGCAAGCTGACCAAGGAAGGCGCCACTCCTTACTCCTACGACACAGAGGAAGATGAGATCGCGGCAGCGGAGCGCATTGCTCTTGCCGGTGCGGACTTTGAGACGGTAAATAATGCTTCTGAGCTGGACGATGAGTCTGTCATCACCTACTACAGTGAGAATGACGAGAACACTGATTCCGCAGCTTATTTCGCAAAGGGCGGATGGAACGCTGACCTGGAGACCATGGTTCCTGTGACCACCAGCGAAGAGTACACGCTGCTGGATGTTTACAATGGCACCTGCACTATGGAAGAGTTTGTGGCAGGCCTGAGCGTGGAAGAGCTTTCCTACATCGTAAACGGTGTGGACGCGGATGCGGAGTATGGCGTTGATTATGCGGCCGCAAACATGGTGGGCGATATGGTTTATGAGCAGAACGGCGAAGAGGTGAACGCAGGTTCCTCTCTGGGCTATCTGGCAAACTATACACAGGGTACTGTGTGGGCAGGAACCGGCAGATACTACAATACGCTGCTGATCCCCAGCGTGAACCTTCCTGACGGACCTGCGGGTGTCCGTATCTCCAGAGACGGCAACACCACACTGTACAGCATTGCCTCCGATGTGGTGGTATCCGAGGACGGCACCTCCATCGAGAAGGAAGCTGAGATTGAGATTCAGGAAAATACGGAATACCATCAGTACTGCACCGCATGGCCAGTGGGCTGCATGTTGGCACAGACCTGGAACATGGAGCTTCTGGAAGAGGTTGGAACCGCATACGGTGAGGAGATGGCAGAGATGGGCATCACCTATCTGCTTGGGCCTGGCATGAACATCCACAGAACACCTCTGTGCGGACGTAACTTTGAGTACTATTCCGAGGATCCGGTTGTGACCGGATATACTGCGGCTCATATGACTCTGGGTCTGCAGAGCAATGACGGCGTCAGCGTTACCCTGAAGCACTTTGCAGGAAACAACAATGAGAACGGCCGTAACTATGTAAACGATGTGGTATCTGAGCGGGCACTCCGTGAGATCTATCTGAAGGGCTTTGAGATTGCCGTGAAAGCTGCCTGCCCGGGCGCAATCATGACCTCCTACAACCTGATCAATGGACAGCGTACCGTAAACAGCTATGATCTGAACACGGATATTCTGAGAGAAGAGTGGGGCTTCAGCGGCCTGGTGATGAGCGACTACGGCGCAGCCAACAGAGCAGAGCCCAACGAAGAACTGGGACTGAATATGTGGGCCAACATCATGCACTCCGGCAATGACTGGATCATGGGCGGTTCCGCCAACTCCATCGTTCCCGAGACGGACGAGGACGGCAACTTCGTGCAGGATGCCAGCTTCAAGGCACAGATCGTGGACGCTGAGAAGCCTGAGATGGCACTGGGCGATCTGCAGGATTCCGCTATGAACATCCTGAGAGGTGTGATGAACTCCAACAAGTTCGGCGATGCTATGGCTAACTGGGTAGATACCTCCATCGTATCCGCTGAGGACGTAGCTGAGCTTCAGTCCATCCACAATGGTTCCTACTCTGAGAGCCTGGGCGGCGAACTGACCACCTACTCCACCGTGACGAAGGGTGAAATCGAGTAAAAGAAAAAGTGCATAAGAGAGACAAAGGATCCCTGCCATCATCCTTTGAGAGCAACTTTTTGGGGCGGCCATCTGGCCGCCTCTTTTATTCCCGTGAGCAGTAAGCCAAACGGACGTACTTGTGCGTCCATTTGACTATGTGATATAGTAGAGAATAATAATAGGCGGAGATAATGAAGCGGAAAGAGAAAAAATAAGATGAAGGAAATCAGACTTGGAACGATCGGTTCCGGAGTAATCGTCCATTCTATGCTGGACGCGGTGCAGGAGACTGAAGGGCTTCGGCTGGCTGCCGTTTATTCCAGAAGCTATGAGAAAGGGCAGGCTCTCGCTGCGCAGTATGGTGCGGCCAGGGTATACACTGATATGGATGAATTCCTGGGAGATGAGGAAGTAAATTTCGTGTACATAGCCTCCCCCAATCTGCTCCATTATGAGCAGACGAAACGAGCTCTGTTGGCGGGAAAACATGTGATCTGTGAGAAGCCATTCTGCACAAAGGCGGAACATGCCAGAGAATTGGTGGAGATCGCCAAGGCGAAGCAACTATTTTTGGTGGATGCGGTTCCTCCGGCCTTTATGCCTAATTTTGAGGTTATTAAGAGGGAGCTTCCTAAGATCGGGAAGATAAAACTGGTGATGAGCAATTTCAGCCAGTATTCCAGCCGCTACGATCTGCTGCAGAAGGGAGAGCTTCCCAACATTTTTAACCCCGAGTATGCCGGCGGATGCCTGATGGATATTAATTTTTACAATGTGTATCTGAATGTGGCTATGTTTGGGAAACCGCAGGAGGCAGTGTACTATCCGAATATTTACCGTAATCTGATCGATATCTCCGGAGTTATGGTGATGAAATATGATGGGTTTGTCTGCCAGGCAGCTGGCGCCAAGGATACCTGGGGAGTAAATTTTGTCCAGATTGAGGGGGAACAGGGCTACATCTACGTAAAAGACGGGGTCAGCGACGTGTCAGAGGTTACTGTAGTAACCAGAAACGAAAAGGAAACTTTCAACGATCAGGAACCGGGAAAGACAAAATGGTTTTACGAGATACAGCATCTGACAAAGCTTCTGCTGGCAGATGATTATGAGGAAATCTACAGACGGCTGGATGTCATGCTGAATGTGATGGAGGTGCTGGAAACCTCCCGGAAGGCAGCGGGAATTTTGTTTCCGGGGGATAAGTGAGGATGAAATGGAAAACTTTCCCCTCTTGACTTTTTTTGCAAACGGACTATAATACAAACCAAGCACAAAGAAGTGGATTCGATCTGTTTC
>DBFBJF010000385.1:0-2855 GCA_048203265.1 Candidatus Merdiplasma sp. | reverse complement strand
ATATCAAATTTTTTAAAATCCTGATAGAAAATTTCCTCCGGCGTTTTGTTCCGCAGATTGCTGCCCGCGGCAAACATTTCCCGGGCAAAGGTCTCGCACTGTATGCCTGCCAGCTCTGCCAGCTCCCTGGCCGCCGACCGGTCCGTCTCTGTGCAGGTGGGGGAGCGGAACATCAGGGTATCCGACAGAATGGCGCTGCAGAGAATCCCCGCCACAGCAGGCGGAATCTGTACCCTCTGCTCCCGGTACATCTGACAGATGATGGTGGCCGTGCACCCCACCGGCTGATTGCGGAAGTACACCGGAGCCATGGTCTCCAGAGACCCGATGCGGTGGTGGTCAATGATCTCCAGGATCTCCGCGTCCTGCACGTTGTCCACCGCCTGGGTAATCTCATTGTGGTCCACCAGGATCACAGCCCGCTTGCGCACACCCAGCAGGTTCCGGCGGGAGATCATGCCCACATAGCATCCCCGCTTGTCCAGAATGGGAAAGTCCCGGTACCGCTTCTTGGACATAATCTCCCGGATCTCATCGGTGTAATCGGTCAGATGGAAGGAGATCAGGTTATCCTTTTTCATAAAGAAGTCCACCGGCATGCTCTGGTTGATGAGCCTGGCCACCTCATAGGTGTCCAAGGGCGTGACGATCACCTTACAGCCCCGGTCCCTGGCCATGTGCTGGATGGTTCTGGACACCGGCGCGCCCAGGCACACCACAATACATCCCGCGTTCATCTCAATGGCGCACAGCTGGGACTCATAGCGATTCCCCAGAATCACCATGTCGTGCTCCTCAATGTAATTTTCCATCACATCCGGGTTGGCGGCGGCAATCACCACCTTCCCCTGTTCAAAATAGTCGTCCTCGTCTCCCACCACCATCTGGGCGTCCAGCGTCTCCAGAATGTTGCGGTAAGGCGTTCTGGCAATGGACACGATGGCGCTGTCGTGCTCCTCCATGTAGGATTTGGCAATATCATTGATGGTGATCAGACCGTGAAGATGATCCTCCTCATCGGTGATGGGCAGCGTAAACACATTCTGTCCCCGCATCAGCGTCCACGCGTTCTTGATGGAAATATTGCTTCTGACCCCCGGCACCTCCCGGATCTCCATGTCCTTCACCCTGGTGCCGATGTTGTCCAGATATAAGGGCTGCTCCATGCCGAAGCGCTCCAACACGTACTGAGTCTCCGCCGATATCTGGCCTGCCCTGGCCGCCACATAGTGACAGGTTCTGTCCGTCTGGTTCTTCAGATAGGTGTACGCGATGGCAGAACAGATGGAATCCGTGTCCGGATTCTTGTGGCCCACCACACAGACGGTCCGCTTCTTTATCTTATCCTGCTGCTCCAGATGCTCCTCTGCCCGTTCCACTGTCATATTCTCTCCTCCATGATTTCCCGCCGCCCGGGGAGGCGAAACTTTTCCGGCAATCCGTTCTCTATTTTTTTACCAGATCCCAGTAGCTGGTGCCGTCCAGCCGCTCATCCACACCCAACATCTCCAGCACGGTGGCTGCAATATCCGCGAAGGTACTCCTGGTGCCGATGGATACGCCCGCCTTCACCGGAGCGCCGTAAATGAGCATGGGCGTGTACTCTCTGGAGTGGTCGGTCCCCTTAAATCCGGGATCGCAGCCGTGGTCAGCCGTGATGATCACCACATCATCCTCCCGCATTTTTTCCATGAACTGTCCCAGCTGGCGGTCAAACACGGTGGCGGCATTGGCATAACCGTCAATATCGTTCCGGTGCCCGTACATCATATCGAAGTCCACCAGATTCACAAAGCACAGTCCCTTAAAATCCTCATCCATATAGGCAAGGGTCTTCTCCATGCCGTCCTCGTTGCTGCTCATGGACACCGTGTGGTCAATGGCCTGCCCCGCAAAAATGTCGTAGATCTTTCCCACCCCGTAGGTGTCAAATCCATGCTCCTTCAGGCTGACCATCATAGTCTTCTTGGGGGGCACCAGGGAGAAATCGTGGCGGTTTCTGGTTCTGGTAAAGTCCGCGGCGCAGGTTCCCACAAAGGGTCTGGCGATCACACGGCCCACGCCGTGCTTTCCCTGCAGAATCTCTCTGGCAATCCGGCAGTCACGGTACAGCTCCTCCAGCGGCACCACCTGCTCGTGGGCCGCGATCTGGAACACCGAGTCCGCGGAAGTGTAAACAATCAGATCGCCGGTTCTCATATGCTCCTCCCCGTAGTCCCGGATCACATCCGTGCCGGAATAAGGCTTGTTGCACAGCACTCCCCGGCCCGTCTGTTCCGAGAAGGGAGCCAGCACCTCCTGGGGGAAGCCCTCCGGATAGGTGGGAAGCGGATTGGGGGAAATCATCCCCGCAATCTCCCAGTGCCCGATGGTGGTATCTTTCCCCATAGAAGCCTCCGCCATACGTCCGTAGGAACCGATGGGCGCCTCCACGCCCTCCATGCAGGTCACACCGTCAATATTGAACAGGCCCATCTTTTTCATGTTGGGCGTATCATACTTCTCTGATTTCACAATGGAGGCCAGGGTGTTAGCTCCCACATCATCGAATTTGTCCGCATCAGGAAGATAACCGATGCCATAGCTGTCCAGCACTATCACAAACACTCTTTTTACACTCATATCTTTTCCTCACTTTGCTCTCATAAAAATACGGTCTTTCCAGGAAACGAAAAACCGGCGCTTCTATGCTTTTGATCATTTGAACGGCTACTTTTAGTTTAACACATTTTTCCGTTTTTGGGTACTATGATCAGAAATATCCGCCCCAAAGCCCGCCAAGATAATGGATCTTGTCCTATTTTTCATGATTTCCGGCGTTTTTCCTCTGGCTATAATTGACAATATCTCGATTA
>DBFBJF010000384.1:0-5620 GCA_048203265.1 Candidatus Merdiplasma sp. | reverse complement strand
AACCCCTTATTAATTATTTATACTCCCCTCGAAACGGCTGACAGCTCCCCTGTCAGCCGTTTCTCGTTGGCTTAAAAATCATATTTCCGGCCCAGGCGCGCACAGTACCATCTGCCTGGTAATATCCGAATAAACCTGAAGCCCCGGCGTCTCATAGACTCCGATCACCTCCGCCGCCCCTGTCTCCTCCGGCAGCAGCTGCTCCACCAGGTTCTCCCGCTCAGTGAGGTACTCCTCATGGTAGGTTACATTCTCCCGCTCCCGGAAAATGGCAGTATAAAAGATGCCCGACTCCACAATATCCTGGAAAAAGTGGCTTCCGTAGGAGAGTTCCGGCGTCACTCCCCGGGCGCTGTAGGAGAGTTCACACATCACCGTCATATTGCACAGTTCTGTAAAATTCACGGGAACACCCAGGGAGGGCGTGGTGGTGCCCCAACGGCCCGGCCCGATGAGCATGGCCTGCTTTCCCTTTAAAATCCCATTGAGCATGCCGATGCGCCGGGCCACCGTATACTTATCCCGGTCCGGCAGCGCCAGATAGGGCAGCATCTTCACCAGCACCACGTAGCGGATGGGAAGCCGCACATTCCCTCCCATAAAATTGCCCTTGGAGAAAAACAGGCAGTGTTCCCGGTCGATCACCTTGGGCAGCTCCACCGTCTTTCCCAATCCTCTCGTCTGAAGCGGCCGGCATTGGAGCAGGTTAAACTTGAAGCTCCCGTCCGGCTGAAAATTAGCCGTGAACTCAATGTCCACCGGATAATGATATTTCTCCGTCAGCACGGCCATGGCCTTCCTCATCACCTCCGGGAAACGGGTATCAGACAGTATTTTCCGGAAATCCAACACAAAGGGGGCCTTGGAATCGTCTCTTCCCATCTCCCGCAGACGTCTGGCTGTCTCCGGATCCTTTCTTCCAAACAGACGCCGGTCCGTCTTGATGTCCAGCTTCATCACATCCTCCAGGTCAACGGTTTCCAGACAGTTCTTCGCCAGGTTCAGCACATCCACCTTGTGCTGGGAAAATTTCACCTCATCCTCCCCGTTCATCAGAGGGCGTCTCATGGGATCATCCAGCGTCACAATCTTCACATAATCTCCGATCACCCGGTCCACTGCTCTTGTTCCCAGCCCAAAAACCAGACGCAGCATTCCCGCGTCCATATCCACATCCTGGTCATAAACATAGAGATTGGAAGAATTTCCAACACCTGCCGCATGGGGGAAGAAATAGTCACCAAAGTAATCGCCCGACACTCTCTGTATCAAAATGGCCATCTGCTCATCCTTCCACGCCAGGCCCCGGTTTTTCCGGTAGTGGAGCGCATCCATGTTCATGGTGCTGGCGTACACCCGGCGCACCGCGTTTTCAAAATTTTCCAGCCGGTCCTCCGGTGTTCCCTGATTGGGGCAGAAGACGCTCTCATATTTTCCCGCAAAGGCATTCCCAAAGCTGTCCTCCTGAAGGGAGGAAGACCGGACGATAATGGGAGACTGACCGAAATACTCCAGCATGTGAATGAACTGCTTCTCAATGGTTTCATGGAATTTCCCCTTTTCCAGCTTCTCCCTCAGCTCATCCGCGTAAACAAAATATCCTTCCTCCGTCTTCTGCTTCATGCGCAGTTCCCAGAGTCCGTTCTGCACAATGTAGGTATAAAACACATCTGATCCCAGGTAGTAGGAATCGTGGGACTCCAGAAAGGGTTTGAAATAGTCCCTGTTCTCCTGGCCTCTGGTGAGGATACGCCGGGCCAGAAGCATTCCCACACTCTTTCCTCCGATATATCCGGATCCGATCTCCCTGGAGGCGATTTTCAGGAGATCCTCCAGCCGAAAATACTGAAGACACATGCCAAACATTTTCGTATAGCTGCCCACCAGCAAGCTAACCAGGAGCTTTTTTGCGTCCTCCTTCTCCTGGGTATCCCCGGTGGCCAGTATCTCCCTAGCTTTATTGATAGTCATATTCCAGTAATCCATCCTCTCGCTTCCAAAGACCATGTTGGAGAGCAGCTCCGCAGTCTCCGCGCTGGAAGTGATGGAAACACAGCCGTCACCTGTCATTTTATGGGGCAGGAACATGGTGGGCGAATACCGCTGCCACACCTTCAGCGGATGAATATAATACTCATCCTCCACCTCATACAGATCCAGCAGCACCTGGGTAGTCTCCCTGATTCTGGCAATGGTGTCATAGGTGTGTACGTTCCTGCGCAGGGCAAAATAAGCCACTGTGTCCAGTATAAACAGATAAGGACAGGTCACCATGAAAAAATTACCGATCATCAAATCGGAATACCAGAACTTCAGCAGATCCGTCAGGCAGTCAAACACATAAAATGCCTTGAGCCCTTCCTTCGTAATAATATTGTGGATCCGGGTGGCAAAATCCTCAAAACCGCCTCCCGGCGATACTTCATAGACCGTAATCCCATCCAGATCCCGAATCACAGGCTCATGAAGGCCGAACCGAATGTAGATCAGATTTCTTCCATCCTCCTTCGCCTGTTTCACATAGGGTTCCACCACATAACAGTAATTTTCTATAGTCTCCACCTGCCATACCACATTATCTCCCAGACGAAACTGATCAATGGCCTGATCCAGCCCTTTCAGGCCGCTTCCAATCCTTCTTCCCCTCTCACTCATCCCAAATGCCTCCTCTCCGCCGGATTTTCCGGCTTCCTTACCGAACTCTCCCCATTATTTTCTCTGCAAAACGCAAAAAGATGCCTGCATACGCAGACACCTTCGTCTTTTCCCATTATATCCCACATTCCCGGAAATGCCAATCCTATTTTCCCTTTCTCTTTACTTTTTTGTGAAACTGTGCAATAATTTTCCTTGGTTGACGCACCGTTACTATATCACAGCCGTTTCAGAATTGACAGCAGATGCGTCGCGCTTGCACGTAAGCATCTGTTGTCAATTCTGAAACCAGACTGTGAAGCAGTCACCCCGCCCACATAAGCATTCTTAGGGAAACGCTGATGAAAGCGTTTCCCGCGCCGGATTTGAGCCTCGAAGAGGCGGAGAGTGCGCATATGGGCGGGGCGGCTGTGAATAGTAACGACCATAGATTGCGTCACGGAACAAACTAAATGATAGAAAGCAGGTTATTGTATGAGTAAAGTAATCATTCCAGAGGGCTATCGCCCGGCTCTGAACATGTACGACACTCAGAAGGCCATCGGAAACATAAAGAGGCTTTTTGCTGACACTCTGTCCGCCACACTCGGGCTGCGCCGTGTCTCCGCTCCTCTGTTTCTGGAGGCTTCCACCGGTTTAAACGATGATTTAAACGGCGTGGAGCGCAAGGTGACCTTTGATATTCGGGATACCGGAACGGAAGCCCAGGTGGTTCAGTCTCTGGCAAAGTGGAAACGCCAGGCCCTGAAGGACTATGATTTCCATGTAGGCAAGGGACTGTACTGCGACATGAACGCTATCCGCAGGGACGAAGAACTGGATAATCTCCACTCCATCTACGTGGATCAGTGGGACTGGGAAAAGGTCATCCGTGTGGAGGACCGGAACCTTGATTATCTGAAAGCGACTGTGCGGGCCATCGTCTCCGCTGTCTGTGCCACCGAGATGAATCTTCACGCCATGTTCTCCCAGCTGTTCGGCCTTCCGCTTCACACGCCTGAGGTCACCTTTATTACCAGCCAGGAACTGGAGGATCTCTATCCGGACCAAACTCCCAAGGAGAGGGAAAATCTTTTCGTCAGGGAACACGGCACCACGTTCCTGATGCAGATTGGAAAAAAACTTCGCAGCGGCAAGCCCCACGACGGAAGAGCGCCGGACTATGACGACTGGGAGCTCAACGGTGATATTCTCTTCTGGAACCACACCTTAAACTGCAGTTATGAGCTCAGCAGCATGGGAATCCGGGTCAGCCCGGAGAGTCTGGACCGTCAGCTCACCGAGGCGGGCTGTGACGACCGCCGGTCTCTGCCCTTCCACAAGGCATTGCTGGCCGGAGAACTGCCCTACACCATCGGCGGCGGTATCGGGCAGAGCCGCCTGTGCATGCTTCTTCTGGGCAGCGCCCACATTGGAGAGGTTCAGTGCAGTGTATGGGATGAGGATACCCGCAGAAAATGCGCCGAGGCCGGGATTCCTCTTCTGTAATGAATTTAGGGAACCTGCCAAGACTTTTTCACAGGAGGGTTGCCTCCCTCCTGCATAAAAGGCACCAGGATTTGAAATCCTGATGCCTTTTATGTTTCCTGCTATTGTATTTACTCTATTACGATATCAGCGTCCGCCTCTGTCTCCGTCTCTCCATTCGAAAGTCCCGGATAATCGGAAGTAAACTCATCGCTGGCTTCCACCTGATTGTTCACATCGTTATCGCTGTTGTTGCTGACGCTTCCATCTCCATAAATGGTATTGTGCAGCATTTCGATGGTGGTCTCCCACTGGGGCACCAGCATATCCTGGCTGTCCACGTAGATGACATCGTACATATTATCGTACGGAATACGATCCTGTACAAAATCATACTGAAGGATCTCCGGAGCCTTAGTCACCATATCCCAGATCTCGCTCTCCTCGATGTTATGAGTCACCAGAGGAAGCACATCCGTTACAAACTGGGTGAGCTGAGATACATCCATCTTCTTTACTTCCTCAATCATCTGAGAAATCACGTATCTCTGACGCTCTGTTCTGGCATAGTCGGAATTGCCCACATAACGGTTTCTGGCGTATGCCACCGCCTGAACGCCGTTACAGTGATATGTTCCTCCTCCGGGAAGAACATAATCATATCCGTTTAATCCAAGCGTATTGCACATATCCAGCATATATCCGTTGGCCACTTCCACTTCCGCATCGGTCATCTCAAGATCCACACCACCCAGGGCATCCACAATCTCAATCATGTTTTCAAAGTCAACCGCGGCATAACGGGATACATCCACCTTATAGGTTTCTGTAATCGTCTGGGTCAGCAGCGGGCCGCCGCCCAGTGCATATGCCGCATTCAACTTATTGTAACCGTAACCCGGAATATCCACATACGTATCACGCATCAGGGAAATCACGCTGACCCGCTTTGCCGTATGGTTGATAGATACCAGCATCATGCTGTCCGAGTTTCCGTTCCAGGTTTTATCTCTGCGGTCCACACCGACAAGAAGCAGATTGTAAACGCCTTCATCCTCCACAGTATCCACGTTGCTGAGCTGGTTCATCTGCTCATGGATCTCATTCAGTTCACTCTCATCCAAAACCCGTCCCTGCTTTTCCTCAGCGCTGACGGTCTCCTTCGCCTCCGCAGGAAGCTGATCCGCCTGCACGGTCTGTACATCCTCATCCGCCACATAGTTAGACAGATTAATGAGGTTATGGCCAATGTAATAAATCACACCGCCTCCAATGGCTACAATTCCAAGAATAATACACAGACTAATTCCCAGTATCTTCTTCCAGTTGGGTCCTTGATTTCGCGGACTGCTATGCCGATTCATCAATGGATTGTCATCGTATCGTCTTGACATCTTATTTTCCTCCTGCAATGCGTTGTCTCCGTTATTATCTGCTTTTGTCTCCATTGTTATCACAAATCAGTCTGGCAGAAAATAAACTTTCTCACTTTGCCTAA
>DBFBJF010000383.1:0-3747 GCA_048203265.1 Candidatus Merdiplasma sp. | reverse complement strand
GTGTTTCCACTCCTTTTTTAAATCACGCTTTCATCGCATATCTATGGTACCAAAAACGGCCCCGCCTTTTCCAGTGTATTTAACGACTGTTTTGTGATATTTTCGCCAATCTTTTGTTATTATGTTCAATTTATGCCAGTAAATCCCAGATGTATTTAGTATTTTTTCTCATATTTTTCGCCCCGGTATTCACGAAAGTACGTCAAAACGCGAGGCACCATGATCCATCAGACCATGGCGCCCCGCGCCTTATTTTGTCTTAATCCACTTATGAAGTTTCTCTATGACACTGGCAGTATCCGCTTTACTTTCCTGCCGCCTCCAGCTTCTCCAACATATCGGAGAACGCTTTGGATCTCATGGTAACGTTCAGGATTCTCTCAGCGTTTCTCTGCAGATCGCCCAGGCGAACCTCGCCGTTCTCCCATGCGGTGATCAGCAGTTCCTCATTCTGACCCGGCATCTCAAGGGACTGGCCTGCCATCATCTCCCACGCCTGAGTCATGTAAGCGTTGTCCGCAGTTACACCGTATTCGCTTCCGGAATCATATGCCTTGGCGTTGGTGGAGGGAACCTTGGAGGAAGTAGCCTCTGCCGTGCAGTTCATGGATCCGTAGTAGGACAGCCAGTCAGTGCAGAAGAAGCCCTCAAAGCCCCACTCATTCAGCGGAATCTCGGTCAGGAGTGAATAGTTATTGTACCCGGGGATACCGTTTACCTGGTTGTAGCAGCTCATCACAGCGAAAGGCTGTTCTTCTTTGATGATCTTCTCAAAAGCTTTCAGGTAGATCTCACGGATCGCACGCTCGGAAGCCATGTTATTGCCGCCGAAACGGTCATTCTCCTGGCTGTTCACCGCATAGTGCTTCGGCATAGTGCTGACACCGGTGGAATTGCCTTCCTCATCATACATAACGCCGTGGGTCAGAGCGCCTGCCTGGATTGCGCAGACAACCGGATCCTCAGAATAATACTCAAAGTTACGTCCGCACAGCGGATTTCTGTGAATGTTAAACGCAGGTGCCAGCCAGTAGGTCACACCGTAGGCCATCATCTCCTCGGCTACAGCTCTTCCCATCTCCTCAGCCAGATCCGCATTCCAGGTCTGTGCGATACAGGTTCCGATGGGAGTTGCCGTGCAGTACTGGTACGCCATCACGCCCTCAGTGGTGTACAGTCTGGTTCCGGAATTCAGTGTTTCACGGAACTCATCCGCATCAGCGAACTCAATCTCATTGTAGGAAGATCCGCCCCACGCACTGAACTGGCAGGTGTAGTAAGTGGTATTCTCATCGTACTCCGCATCCACGGGCACTGCATCGTACACCTGAAATTCCGGGTTAATACGGATTCCGGCGCCGCCGTCCGCTGTCTCTGTGTTGGGCACGTATCTGGAGTTATACAGGTTGCTGGTCACACCGCCGCAGGAACCGTAGGTCTTGGGCGCCTCATATCCGATGATATCAGAATCCTTGGAGGAGGGAGCCAGACCTTCATAGCTCTCGCCCTGTACCAGGTCGATCATCTCAAGGGGTGTCAGATCAGCCAGGAACTGCTCCATGGTGATGTCGCCTCTGTAAACGTCCACCAGAGTGTAGGTGCCGTCTCCGGAAGTCTCCACCACTTCCACTGTCTCATTCTCGCCGGCCTCATAGTCGCTGTCCTCGCCCACATAAGCAGTCACTGCCTGCTCGGTGTAGGTATGGGTTACAGTTTCCGGGAAGTCTGCCGCCGCCAGGCTTAAGGAAGCCTTCTCAGCGCTCAGGCCCTCAGCAGTGGGTTCGATGCCCACATCGGATCCGGTCAGCATATCAATGGGATATGCCTCAGAGGACATGGTGGCGGACGCATCGTAGGTACCGTCGATCATATTCTGTTTGGTCAGGGTCAGCAGATTCTCGCACTGTTCCGTTACCACATCCTCATCCACTGTGATGGTGGCTGCCTCCACGGTATTTCTGGAGCTGTTGCCCACGCGGATGGTGTAATCACCGGCCTCAATGATGTAAGCGGCCTGCTCCTCGTAGTAGCTGGACAGATCCTCAGTGGCAAAGGTAACGGTTACGGTCTGGCTCTCGCCCGGCTCAATCAGGTCCGTCTTGGTGTATCCTGCCAGTTCCTGGAAGGCCATATCAATGTCGGTATCTTCGGGTGCGGAGAAGTAAACCTCCACCACTTCTTTGCCCGTCGCATCACCGTTGTTGGTTACAGTGGCAGTCACGGTTACCTGCTCTGTGTCAGCCTCCACGCTGTCCACATTGATGGCAAAGTCTGTGTAGGAAAGGCCGAATCCGAAGGGATAGGCCGGCTCCACACCATAGGTATCAAAGTAACGATAGCCCACATAAATATCGTCTGTGTAATTCTCCTCTGTGGTGTCCCCATCCAGCCAGGAGAAAGTCTCGGAAGAGGGATAATCGCTGAAGTTCTTCGCCCAGGTATCCACGGTCTTGCCGGAGAAATTCTTCTCGCCGCTGAGCAGTTCCACCAGAGCCGCTCCGCCGTTGACGCCGCCCTGGCTCATGTTTACCAGAGCAGACAATCCCTCAATCTTTTCCGTGTTGTAGCTCTCCGCATAAACCGCCTCGGGATCATAGCTGTCTTCCTCCGTTACCAAGCGATAGCTATCACCGTCCTGCACGTACAGGCATCCGGCCTCCTGGTAAGTCTTGAAGGAACTGGACAGATCCACCGGACGATAGCCACCCTTCTGATAATAAACGGTATTTCCGTCAAATGCGGCGTCCCCCTCTACCGGCGTATACTCATTTACGCCCATATACAATCCGTCATACTGGGCAAAGTTGATAGCATTGACGGAAACTGCGGTATACTGTCCTTCCCCGCTGGACGTATAATAGGTCGCGTCGGGATCAATCTCATCCGCATTGCTGATGGTCACAGGCTCATAGGTAAGTGTGGCTGTGTAAAGGCTTCCATCAGCCGTGAAGGTATCTTCGTTTACCGCAGCTTCCATGTAATCTTCCGTCTGCTCGTAGTACTGTGTCCCTTCTTCGAACTCACCCTCAGCCAGAGTATATTCGGAACCATCCTCGCTGGTGTAGTACACACCCGGCTCATACAGCACATCGTGGATCTGGTCGGTGATAATATGATTCTCATAGTCCGGTGTTCCCAATCCGTTGTAGAAGGAGGTGTCCATCACCGCGCCGGTGTTTAAAACAACTACTACATGATCGAAGTGTTCTGCCAGTGTTTTCAGGTTCTGGTACTCCGCGTCTGTCAGATAATAATCTCCTTTCTGGAGCTGAAGGTCAGCCCCCTCACCAGACAGACGGTTCACTGTGTAGATCGCGGTGACAGAGGGATCAATGGCCTCGATCTCCGCCTTATCTTCATCTGTGTACGGAACATCCAGGATCACAGCTCCGGTGTCCAGAGCTCCCTGATCCTCAGATGCCGCCTGCTCCTGGAAAGCCGCATTGCTTCTCTCCACGTAAGCGGAATTGACGATCTCATATCCGGCGTTCTGAAAGCCCTGCCATACCGTAATGTGTCCGTTTCTCAGATAAGTAGCTCCTGAACCCGTGCCGCCCCGCACCGTATTCCAGGTTCCGGCTCCATACAATGCCACCTGGTTTGATTTCAGGGGCAGAGCCGCTTCGCTGTTATCCAGCAGGATCATGCCCTCGCTGGCCACCTCCTGGGAGATTGCCGCATGGGCTGCTTCCATCTCAAGAGACGCATCGGGATCCGTGTAGGCAGCCAAAACACCTACCGGAGAAG
>DBFBJF010000382.1:0-9260 GCA_048203265.1 Candidatus Merdiplasma sp. | reverse complement strand
AAAAATACCGGGCTGCTTCGCACCTTCTCCGACGCAGCGGCAAACCGGAGAGTTGCTGTGGTGATGGGCTGCTATATTGCGGCGGTCACAGTGGCTATGGTTTTGACGCATCCATTAAGAGGCGGTGTGTGCGCAGTGATGGCAGTGCTCTCCTTCCTCTGGTACCGTCAGATGGCATATGGAAAGTTTGGCGGCATTACGGGGGATCTGGCGGGATGCTTTGTGCAGACGGCGGAGCTGGCTATGGCTGTGGGCGTCATTTTCTGCTGACGCGGGGCAGATGAATGGAAAAACAGACGATGAAGGAACAGACGGGGAGAGTGGAGTATGATACTGATCATAGGAGGCGCTTTTCAGGGAAAGCTGGAGTACGGATGCCGGATGACCGGATATGAAAAGGAAGATTTTTTGGACGGCGCCCGGTGCGGGCTGGAGGACATCTTTACGGCCCGGGGAATCCGCCATTTCCATGAATATCTGCGCAGATGCCTGGAGGAGGATTCGAAGTTTGACGCGTCCGCCTTTGCCGGGCGGTTGGCAAAGGAGAATCCGGATCTTGTGATTGTGACCAATGAGCTGGGATACGGGATTGTCCCGTCGGAACCCTTCGACCGCCTGTGGAGAGAGACTGTGGGACGGGTCTGCACCAGGCTGGCTTCTGCTGCCAGAGAGGTGCACCGGGTGGTCTGCGGCCTGGGAATGGTGCTGAAGGGAAGTACCTCCGGATGCATGGAGATTTTTCTCATTCGCCACGGAAAGACGGCGGGGAATCTGGAGCAACGCTATATCGGCACCACCGATGAAGAACTGTGCGAGGCGGGGATTCAAGAATTGCGGCGGGGATCTTATCCGGACGCTCAGGTGTGGCTTACAAGCCCCATGAAGCGCTGCCGCCAGACGGTGGCGCTCATTGCCGGGAAGGCCGACCCCATCCTCGTGGAGGATTTTCGGGAGTGTGACTTTGGCGCTTTTGAGAACAAAAATTACAGGGAACTGACAGGGAATCCGGATTATCAGGCATGGATTGACAGCGGCGGCCGCATGGCCTTCCCGGGCGGGGAGAGCCCGGAGGCGTTTCAAAACAGGAGCTGTCAGGCCTTTGAGGCGGCGGTGGATCGGCTGCTTCAGATGAACTGCGCCACTGCGGGACTGGTGGTTCACGGAGGAACCATCATGAGCGTCATGGAGCGGTATGTCACCCCGGCCAGGGGATACTATGAATGGCGGGCGGAAAATGGCTGCGGATACCGGGTTAGGATTTGCCCGGAGAGTTGGAGACGAAAGAAGGTCGCGATGCTTGACGGCGCGATTGGCGAGGATAAGAGATGATTACTTTTTTGATCGGTGAAGTGGTATCAGTGGAGGAGAGCCGGCTGGTGCTGGATGTGAATCATGTGGGATTTCAGATTTTTATCAATTCCCGGGACGCGGCGAACATGCCGCCCGTGGGGGAGGAAGTCAAGATTTACACGTATATGAGCGTCAGGGAAGACGCCATGCAGCTGTTTGGATTTCTCTCAGCGGATGATCTGGAAATCTACCGGATGCTCATCGGCGTCAGCGGTGTGGGTCCAAAGGCGGGACTGGGAATCCTGTCAGTACTCTCAGCGGATGACCTGAGGTTTGCGGTTCTCTCCGATGACGCCAAGGCCATCGCCCGGGCGCCGGGGGTGGGAAATAAGACAGCCCAGAAGCTGATTCTGGAGCTGAAGGATAAGCTGAGCCTGGAGGATGCTTTCGAGAAGAAGCTGCAGAAGACGGAGGCTGCGGAGGGTGCCTTTCAGGAGAATAAGAGCCAGGCCATCCAGGCGCTGGTGGCGCTGGGGTACAGCAACTCGGAGGCTCTGCGGGCTGTGAAGCAGGCGGGCATCACCGAGGAGATGGATACGGAGACCATTCTGAAGCTGGCACTGAAAAAAATGGTGTAGCCGGCGGGGTGTTAAAGGAGAGCATACATGGGTAAGAGGATCATTACCACGGATGTCACCGAGGAGGATCTGCGCCTGGAGCCAAATCTGAGGCCTCAGACGTTGGACGATTACATCGGTCAGGAGAAAACGAAGGATAAGCTGAAAATATATATCGAGGCAGCCAGACAGAGGAAGGATACCCTGGACCACGTGCTGTTTTACGGGCCTCCCGGCCTGGGAAAGACGACCCTGGCGGGGATCATCGCCAATGAGATGGGAGTGAATATCAAAATCACCTCCGGTCCGGCCATTGAGAAGCCGGGGGAGATGGCTGCGGTGCTGAATAATCTCCAGGAGGGGGATGTGCTGTTTGTGGATGAGATCCACCGCCTGAACCGTCAGGTGGAGGAAGTGCTGTACCCTGCCATGGAGGATTTTGCCATCGACATTATGATCGGAAAGGGAGCGGCGGCCAGATCCATCCGCCTGGATCTTCCCCATTTCACTCTGGTGGGCGCGACCACCAGGGCGGGACTTTTGACCGCGCCTCTGCGGGACCGGTTCGGCGTGATCCAGCATCTGGAGTTTTACACGGAGGAGGAGCTGACCACCATCATTTTGCGCTCCGCCAAGGTACTGAATGTGAAGATTGACCGGCAGGGCGCTCTGGAGCTGGCCCGCCGGTCCAGGGGAACGCCCAGGCTTGCCAACCGGTTTTTAAAGAGAGTTAGGGATTTTGCCCAGGTAAAATACGACGGCGTCATCACCCGGGAGATTGCCTCCCAGGCTCTGGATTTGCTGGAGGTGGATAAGTGCGGCCTGGATGCCCTGGATCGGACGATCCTGACGGTGATGATCGAGAAGTTCGCCGGAGGACCGGTGGGGCTGGATACGCTGGCAGCGGCCATCGGGGAGGATGCCGGAACCATCGAGGACGTCTATGAACCCTATCTGATCAAGAACGGGTTTATCAACCGGACGCCCAAAGGCCGGGTGGTGACGGACCGGGCGTATCAGCACATAAAGAGGTTGTAATTCCTTAAAATTTGTTTATAATAGAATCAAACGCAGGAAAGGCAGGGCGGCCGAATGTCATCCAAAAACAAGACAGAGGTACTGATTGACGGGAAAATTTATACTTTGAGCGGCTATGAGAGCGAGGAGTATTTGCAGCGGGTAGCTACATATCTCAACAATAAAATATCGGAGATGAAAGGTATGGAGGGCTACCACAGGCTTCCGTCAGAACTGCAGGGGATCATGCTGAATTTGAATACGGCGGACGATTATTTTAAGATAAAGCGCCAGGCGGACAGCCTGGAGGAGCAGCTGTCGGAGAAGGACAAGGAGCTGTATGAGATCAAACATGAGCTGATCTCCGCCCAGATCAAATTGGAGACGGCGGAGAAGACGGTGACCTCCCTACAGGATGAGGCCACGGATTATCAGAAAAAAATCGTCCAGCTGGAAACCCAGCTGGAGGGATTGAAAAATCAGGGAAATGTGAAACGCTAGGGATTGCGGAGGGCTGCTGCAAAACAGGGTTTGGTTTGCGGCGGCCCCCTGCTTTTTTGGAGAGAAGGATGGAACGAAAGGATAATCAAAGAGGAAAGCTGGAGCTTCTGGCCCCGGGCGGATCGCCCGAAAGTATGCGGGCTGCTGTGAACGCGGGGGCAGATGCCATCTATATGGGAGGAAGACTCTTTTCCGCCAGGGCATACGCCATGAACGCGGATGGACAGGAGCTGCTGTCTGCGATAGATTACTGCCATATTCATGGGAGAAAGCTGTATCTGACGGTGAATACTCTGCTGAAGGAGCGGGAGCTGGAGAAGGAATTGTACGAGTATTTGTTGGGGCCCTATGAGCATGGACTGGACGGAGTTCTGGTTCAGGATCTGGGTGTGTTTCGCTTTATCCGCAGAAATTTTCCGGATCTGCCCATTCATGCCAGCACCCAGATGGCGGTGATGGGGGCGGAAGGCGCGAAGCTGCTGGAGCGGATGGGAGCGGTGCGGGTGGTTCCGGCCCGGGAATTGTCCCTGGAGGAGATCCGGGAGATCCGGGGTCGGACAAACCTGGAGATTGAGTGCTTTGTGCATGGCGCGCTGTGTTACTGCTATTCCGGTCAGTGCCTGATGAGCAGCCTGATCGGAGGCAGAAGCGGGAACCGGGGCCGGTGTGCCCAGCCCTGCCGGATGACCTATGATTTGTATGAGAAAGGGAAAAAACTGAACCGGGGAAGGGAGCGGTATCTGCTGAGCCTGAAGGACATCTGTACGCTAAAATTGCTTCCCGGCTTAGCGGAAGCGGGTGTCTGTTCCTTTAAGATCGAGGGAAGAATGAAGCGGGCGGAGTATGCTTCAGGCGTGACCCGCATTTATCGGAAGTATATTGACCGGTATCTGGAGAGCGGAAGAAAAGGATACCGGGTGGAGGAGCGCGATGTGAGAGAACTGATGGATCTGTACAACCGGGGCGGTTTCTCTCAAGGATATTATAAAACTTATCACGGGAAGTCTATGATGTCCATGGAGCGGCCAAACCACCAGGGTACTCCTGCCGCCAGAGTACTGTCGGCCGGCGGAAACCGGATGAAAGTCCAGGTGCTGGAGGATCTGGAACCGGGTGACGTCCTGGAGGCGGAAAGCCGGATCCGGGAGCAGAAGGAAACATCAGGGCTGATCGTAAAAACGGCTGCCTCCCGGGGATCCGTCATAGAGCTGGAGCGGGCATCCGGATGCGGAAAGGGAGAGCTTCTGGTGAGGGTGCGCAGCAAGCGTCTCCTGGATGAACTTCAGGATCAGTACGGAAAAACAGAAATTCAGGAAAAAATTAAGGGAAATTTCATTCTTCGCCGGGAAAAGGAGGCTATACTAACAGTAAGATGGCAGGGGGAAGAAGGGGAGATCAGCTGGGAGACGGCAGGCGCGCCGCCCCAGCTGGCCCAGAAACAGCCCATAGACCAGGAAACCATTCGCCGTTGTCTGTCCCAGACCGGAGGGACGCCCTTTGCCTTTTCCTCCCTGGAGATTCAGCTGGAGGACGGGCTGTTCTATCCGGTCCAACAGTTAAAGGAACTGCGCCGCAGGGCGCTGGAAGGCCTTGCGCGGAGCATGCTGGTTTCCCGCCGCAGAGAGAAAAAAACTCCGCCGGTTTATCTGCCGTCCGGGAATCGCGAGCGCGAAAGAATGGAGAAAATGCCTCTTCTGACCGCTTCCGTGGAGACAATGGAACAGCTGGGAGCGGCGGCGAGCGAGAAGGGGATTGCCGGAATTTATCTGGACTGCTGCATGTTTCTGCCCTTCGGGGAAGAGAACCAGAAGGATGTTTCCCGGGCGAAAGAGTCCTTTCTTGAGGCGGTCCGCCTGGTACATGGCAATGGAAAACGGTGCTATTTGATGCTGCCCCAAGTGTGGCGCTCTCATGTGCTTCGCGCCTTCCGGGCGGTGTTTGACGAGGAAACACTTCAGGCGGTGGATGGCTTTTTGCTTCGCAGCGGGGATCAGCTGCAGACGTCCGTCTCCTTCCCGGACGGAAAGGAAAGAATTGCGGATGCGGGAATTTACACGTATAATAGAGAGGCGAGGCAGTTTCTGCGGGAGCAGGGGATCACCATGGATACCCTTCCCCTGGAGTGCAACCGGGGCGAGCTTTTTGCCAGGGGCTGCCGTGGCAGTGAGTGCATTGTGTACGGAAGGCTGCCCCTGATGGTGACGGCGCAGTGCCTGGCCTGCAATACGGAGGGCTGCAGGCACCGACCGGACGTACTCTGGCTGGAGGACCGGAAGAAGATGGTCTTTCCGGTTAAGACTGTTTGTTCCATCTGTACCAATGTGATTTATAACTCGGTGCCTCTGGACCTGATTTCCTGTGCGGAGGAAGTGCTGGCCCTGGAGCCTGTGTCCTGCCGCCTGATGTTTACCGTGGAAAATTCGGCGGAGGTGAAGAAAATTGTGGACGCGGCCCGGAAAGGGTTTCTCGAAGGAAACCGTTCCGGAACGGCATTGCCCGGATCAACCCGGGGGCATTTTAAGAGGGGAGTCGAATAGGACCTATGACAGGTTTGATCAATCTGGGAACACAGGCTGCAAAATATATGATGATTATTCTGATGGTGATTTATACGGTTCAGAGCTATACGGTATTTCGCAGAACCAGTGTTCAGGCAAAAAAATATGTCTTTTTAAGACAGAACGTATCCATGTTTCTGATCCATCTGATGGCGTTTCTGGTGATGTTTCTGAAAACCATGGATCTGCAGCTGCTTGTATTTTACGCGGCCCAGGCCATTTATCTTGGCTTTACGCTGGTACTTTACTGCAATCTGTATCCGAAGGCCTCCAGGCTTTTGATCAACAATATGTGCATGCTGCTGACTATTGGCATGATTATGATTACCAGGCTGTCCTATGACTGGTCTGTCCGGCAATTTTACATTATCATCGCCGGGACGGTGCTGGCGCTGATTATCCCGGTGATCATCCGGAAAATGATGGTTATCACCAAAATGACCTGGGCTTATACCTTTGTGGGGATCGGCCTGCTGGCCCTGGTATTGGTGGCGGCCAGCGTGACCAACGGCGCAAAGCTTTCGTTGAGCATCGGAGGATTTTCTTTCCAGCCCTCCGAGTTTGTAAAGATTATCTTTGTGTTTGCGGTGGCAGGCCTGCTGACAGAGGCGAAAAATTTCAAGCGCCTCGCGATTGCAACCGGCCTGGCGGCTGTGCACGTGCTGATCCTGGTGGTGTCCAAGGACCTGGGAAGCGCCTTAATTTTTTTCATCACCTATCTGGTTATGCTGTTTGTCTCCACCAGAAATCCGTTTCTGGTGCTGGCCGGACTGGTGGCAGGCGCGGTGGCGGCGGTGGCTGCCTACTTCCTGTTCGCCCATGTGCGGGTGCGGGTGCAGGTGTGGATGGATCCCTTCGCCGATTATACCAATACCGGATACCAGATCAGCCAGTCTCTCTTTGCCATCGCGGCCGGAGGATGGCTTGGAACAGGCTTATATGACGGCTCTCCCACGGCCATCCCTTACGTGGCTCAGGACTGTATGTTCTCGGCCATCTGCGAGGAGCTGGGCGGGATCTTCGCGATTTGCCTGATCCTGGTGTGCATGAGCTGCTTCATTATGTTCATTAATATTTCCATGAAATTGACAAACCGCTTTTACCGGCTGGTGGCTCTGGGGTTAGGCACCACCTACGCAGTGCAGGTGTTTCTCACTATTGGAGGTGCCACAAAGCTGATACCGCTGACCGGTGTGACGCTGCCGTTGGTCAGCTATGGAGGAAGTTCTGTGCTGAGCACATTGATATTGTTTGCCATTGTACAGGGACTATATATGCTCAGAAGGGATGAGGAAGATCAAGATGAAGAAGAAAGAAGAAAGGAATACCAGCAATATCAAGGTCCGGGAAATCCGCCTGGATTCGGAGAAGCAGGAGGTCAGTACCGATAGAAAACGGAATACGGAGCTGGTGATTGTCACATATGTGTTTGCGTTTCTTTTTCTGCTGATGGTGGGCTATATGGTTTACCTGAATGTGTTTCAGAGGAGCAAGCTGCAGGCCAATGTGAACAACACAAAGGAGGATACCACGTCGGAGAACGTGATCCGCGGCGCCATTGTGACGGAGGACGGCACGACTCTGGCCTCCACCACCGTCAGCGAGGACGGCACGGAGACCCGGTATTACCCTTATGAAAATATGTTCGCCCATGTGGTGGGATATGCCAGCAACGGCCGGTCCGGACTGGAGGCGTACGCCAACTCCCATCTGCTCACCTCCCACCTCTCTCTGATTGACCAGCTGAGAACGGAGGAGCAGGGAGGAAAGGTTCAGGGGGACAATGTGGTGGTGACCCTGGATCCAACTCTGCAGCAGGCGGCCTACTACGCTCTGGGATCCTATAAAGGGGCAGTGGTGGTGATGGAGCCTGACAGCGGAAAAATTCTGGCTATGTTATCCAAACCGGACTTTAATCCCAATACCATCGCGGAGGACTGGGACAGCATGGTGACGGACGAGACGAACAGCACGCTGCTGAACCGGGCCACCCAGGGACTGTATCCTCCCGGATCCACCTTTAAGATCCTCACTACGCTGGCTTATATCCGGGAGAATCCGGATACCTACTCCAATTTCAGCTTTGAGTGTACCGGATCCCTTTCCCAGGGGGATGTGACCATCACCTGCTATAATGGAGAGGTGCATGGGCAGGAGGATTTAAGGTCTGCCTTTGCCCACTCCTGCAATACGGCCTTCGCCCATATCGGACTGGAGCTGGACGGCGATGAGTTCCGGGATGTGGCGGAACACTTTTTGTTCAACACGTCGCTTCCCACGGATCTGCAGCACAGCCAGAGCGTTTTCAAATTGGACGGAAATTCCTCCTATGGGGAGCAGATGACTACCGCCATTGGCCAGGGCGACACGCTGGTGACGCCTCTTCATATGGCACTGATCACCTCCACGGTGGCCAACGGGGGCATCCTCATGCGGCCCTACTACATCGCCAGGGTAGAGTCAGCGGATGGAGAAGTGGTGTCGGAGACCAATCCTTCCAGCTATGGGGAACTGATGACTGTGGAGGAAGCAGAGATCCTGACAGGGTATATGCAGGAGACAGTAAACAGCGGAACGGCCACAGCCCTCTCCGGCGCCGGTTATACGGTGGCCGGAAAAACAGGATCCGCCGAGTATGAGACAGGCGGGGCCACCGGCACCCATTCCTGGTTTGTGGGATTTTCCAATGTGGATGATCCGGATATCGTGGTGGCGGTGATCGCCGAGGACGGCGGTACCGGCAGCCAGACGGCGGTGCCCATCGCCAAGGCTATCTTTGACGCTTACTATTATGGGTAAAAGAATGGTTGCACCTTTCGAAAAAAAGAGTTATACTGTTTCTAGTCTGAAAGACACAACGCGTAACAGGAGGGATTGCAATGATTGAGGCAACGAGCTGTGGCGGTGTGGTGATTTTTCGGGGCAAGATACTGGTTCTCTATAAAAGTTACAAGAACAAATACGAGGGCTGGGTGCTGCCCAAGGGAACGGTAGAGGCCGGAGAAGATTTCAAAGAGACGGCCGCCAGAGAGGTGCTGGAGGAGACGGGTGTAAAGGCCTCCATTGTGAAATATGTGGGAAAAAGCCAATATACTTTCAATGTACCGGAGGATACGGTGGAGAAGGACGTTCACTGGTATCTGATGATGGCGGACAGCTATTATAGCAAACCACAGCGAGAGGAGTATTTTATAGACTCAGGGTATTACAAATTCCATGAAGCATATCATTTGCTGAAGTTTTCCAACGAGAAGATGATACTGGAAAAAGCCTATAA
>DBFBJF010000381.1:0-13766 GCA_048203265.1 Candidatus Merdiplasma sp. | reverse complement strand
CGGGAAAAAATATAAATTCTGCTGCGGAAGAAACTGAGTGAGCGCAGAGTATCATGGCGGTACTCAGTGGACTGGCAGGCCTGGCCTGCCTTATTTATTATCTGATCATTGTATTTCATGCGGGGATTACCGCTGATTTTGCCTGGATCTGGCCGGTGGGCGCCATCCTTCTGGTCGCTCTGGCTGCTGCCCTGCGACTGGGCATCCTTCCAGCCTGGCTGCGCTGGGGGTTGGGACTGCTGGCCCTTTGCGCTCTGCTGTTCTTTGCCCTGATCTGCTCCAGAATTGTGGGAGGTATGTTCTCCGAGGGCAGCGAAGGGCTGGACTATGTGGTGGTGCTGGGAGCCCAGGTGAAGGGACAGAGTCCCTCGCTGGCTCTGACAAAGCGTCTGGAAAAGGGCCTGGAGTATGCGCAGAAGAATCCGGACACCATTCTGATCCTGTCTGGAGGCCAGGGGTCAGGGGAGGAGATCAGCGAGGCGGAGTGTATGAGGCGTTGGCTTGTGGAACGGGGAATCCCGGAGAGCAGGCTGATTTTGGAGGACCGCTCCACCACCACACGGGAGAATCTGATCTTTGCCCATGAGCTGACGGGCTGCGGCGAGCGGCGGACCGGCATAATCTCCAACAATTTTCATATTTACCGGGCGGTATGCCTGGCAAAAGCCCTGGGGTATCAGCAGGCGGAGGGGATCGCGGCGCCCTCGGATCCGCTGATGCAGGCCCACTATGTGGTGCGGGAGGTATTTGCCCTGGTGAAGGAACGGCTGACCGGGAACCTTTGAGAGAGGACTGGTATTCTGTTTTTTGGCCGGCGCTCCAGGAGGGAAAAGATGCCTCCTTTTGATCTTATGTATGGAAAAAAAGACAATCATTGTGAAAAAAATAACCCCCCCACGGGCTTGTGGGGGGATTTTTTGTCACGTATACTAAGAAAATGATGAATAAAAGCAGTGCTTTCTTAAGGCACTTCATCAAGATCAGATGACAGGAGGGTAATGAGATGAGAAAAAGATTGACCAGTATATTGCTTGCCTGCGCTTTGAGCCTTTCTGCCCTGCCCAATTTAGCAGTGGCCCAGGAGGCGGAAGAGACTGAGGCCAACAAAACAGAGGTGGTTGTGACCATGCCTACCACGTCGGAGCCGGAGTCCGGATTTGATCCCGCCTACGGATGGGGAGCGGGAGAGCATGTCCATGAACCCTTGATACAGAGTACCCTGGTGCGCACCAACACGGATCTGGAGATTGAGAATGATCTTGCCACAGGGTATGAATGCAGTGCGGATAGCCTGACCTGGACAGTGACCATCCGGGATGATGTGAAGTTTACGGACGGCGAGCCGCTGACTGCGGAGGATGTGGCCTTTACCTATAATACCTGCCGGGATGTGAGTTCTGTGAATGATTTTACCATGCTGGAGGAGGCGGTGGCAGTGGATGACTACACCGTGGAATTCCATATGAATGAGCCCTACTCCATCTGGCCCTATACCATGGCAGTGGTGGGAATTGTGCCGGCGCACGCCTACGATGAAAATTACGGGCAGAATCCCATTGGATCCGGACGATATATTATGAAACAGTGGGACCGGGGACAGCAGGTGATCTTCGAGGCCAATCCGGATTATTACGGGGAAGAGCCAAAGATCAAAAAACTGACGGTGCTGTTTATGGAGGAGGACGCTGCTCTGGCGGCCGCCATGGCCGGACAGGTGGATGTAGCCCATACAGCGGCTGCCTACAGTGAGATGACCATCGACGGCTACAGCCTTCTGGCAGTGGAGACGGTGGACAACCGGGGCTTTAATCTCCCGGCCACAGAGCCCCAGGAGATTGACGGTGTGGTGTATGGAAATGCGCTGACCAGCGATGTGAATGTGCGGCGGGCCATCAACCTGGCTATTGACCGGGAAGAGATGATTGAGAATGTGCTGAACGGATACGGAACGGTGGCCTACAGTATTTGCGACAAGATGCCCTGGTATAATGAGGCATCTGTGACGGAGTACGATTTGGATGCGGCCAAGGCACTGATGGATGAGGCCGGATGGATGGAGGGCTCCGATGGTATCCGGGAAAAGGACGGAGTGAAAGCTCAGCTGACCCTGATGTTTGCCACCGGGGATTCCGTGCGCCAGGCATTGGCGGAGGATGCGGCCAACCAGCTTCGGGAGCTGGGAATTGATGTGAGCACCCAGAGCGTGGGATGGGATACCGCCTATGATCTGGCCCAGTCCCAGCCTCTGATCTGGGGATGGGGAGCCCATACGCCCATGGAGATGTACAATATTTATCACACCTCGGAGACTGGGCTGGCCCAGTACTCTCCCTACAGCAATGAGACGGTGGATTCCTATATGGATCAGGCACTCCAGTGCTCTGATCTGGAGGAATCTTATGAGCTGTGGAAGCTGGCCCAGTGGGACGGCACCACCGGCATCACCCAGGAGGGGGATATTCCCTGGATCTGGCTGTGCAATGTGGATCACCTCTATTTTGTGAGGGACGGCCTGAAGATCGCGGACCAGAAGCTGCATCCCCACGGACACGGCTGGTCCATCGTAAACAATGTAGACGAATGGGAATGGGAGTAATCAGATTTGTACAGTAAATATTTTGCGGCAACATTAAAAAATCTGGTGAGAATGGTTCTGCTGCTGATCGCGGTGAGCATTGTCACCTTTGCCCTGGTAGCGGCCTCCCCTATTGACCCGCTTCAGGCCAATGTGGGGCAGGCGGCGCTGGGCAGTATGAGTGAAGAACAGCAGGAAAAGCTGAGATCTTACTGGGGGGTGGACACACCCCCCTTAGAGCGGTATTTGAACTGGGCAAAAGATGCCATCCGGGGAGATTTGGGCACCTCTCTGCTTTACCGCCAGCCGGTGACCACGGTGATCGCGGTGAAGCTGGCCAACTCCCTGTTTCTGCTGATCCTGGCATGGGTGATCTCCGGGCTGCTGGGATTTGTGCTGGGGGTGATTGCGGGGGTATTCCGGGGCAGGCTGCCGGATAAGATCATCAAGGGATATTCTCTGGTGATCGCCAGTACACCGGCTTTCTGGCTGGCGCTGCTGCTTCTTCTGATTTTTGCGGTCTGGCTGAAGGTGCTGCCCATCGGTCTGAGTGTACCCATCGGTGTGGAGGCTTCCGGCGTTACCTTTGCGGACCGGCTCCGTCATGCCATCCTGCCGGCGCTGACCTTGAGCATCACCGGCATCTCCAACATCTCTCTGCATACCAGGGAGAAGATGATTGATGTGATGGAGAGCGATTACGTGCTGTTTGCTCAGGCCAGAGGGGAGAGTCTGGGAAGTATTGTGTGGCGTCACGGGCTGCGCAATGTGCTGCTTCCAGCCATGACGCTGCAGTTCGCCTCCATCAGTGAGATCATCGGAGGCTCCGTGCTGGTGGAGCAGGTTTTCTCTTACCCGGGGCTGGGGCAGGCGGCGGTGACCGCCGGAACCGGCAGCGATGTGCCGCTGTTGATGGGCATCACACTGATCACAGCCGCCATTGTCTTCCTGGGCAACTTTATTGCCAATCTGCTCTATGGTATCATTGATCCAAGGATTCGCAAAGGAGGGGGCGCATGAGAAGAAAACAGAGACGAATCAACATGCGCCAGAGAGCCAGGATTATTTTGATTTTTTCCGTGCTGTTTCTGGCAGCGGTGGCGGTATCCGGGATTCTGTGCAGGGATGCGGCCATGGTGACAGATTTTTCCAGAAGCAACCTGGCCCCCTGCCTGCAGTATCCCTTCGGCACTGACTGGCTGGGGAGAAATATGTTTTACCGCACACTGACCGGTCTTTCCATCGGCATACTGATCGGAATTGGCGCGGCTGCCGTCAGCGCGCTGATGGCGCTGGTACTGGGGATCGCCGCTGCCACACTGGGAAAGAGGGCGGATTCGGTTATCAGTTTCCTGATTGACATGGTGATGGGAATTCCCCATATTCTGCTGCTTGTTCTGATTTCCTACGCGGTGGGCAAGGGGCTGAAGGGCGTGGTGATCGGTGTGGCGCTGACTCATTGGACTTCCCTGGCCAGGCTGATCCGGGGCGAGGTGATGCAGCTGAAGGAGCGGGAATACATTCAGATTGCGCGGAAGCTGGGGCATGGAAAGCTTGAGATTGCCAGAAAGCATATGCTTCCCCATCTGCTGCCCCAGTTTCTGGTGGGGCTGGTGCTTTTGTTTCCCCACGCCATTCTCCATGAATCCAGCATCACTTTCCTGGGTTTTGGCCTCTCTTCAGAACAGCCGGCTATCGGAGTGATTCTGTCGGAGAGCATGCAGTACCTGATCATGGGAAAATGGTGGCTGGCTCTGTTTCCGGGGATCATGCTGGTGCTGACTGTTGTGCTGTTTGATCTGGGAGGAACGTCCCTGCGCAGAATTCTTGATCCGAACAGTGTTCATGAATAGAGAGGGGATGGAGAGAAGCGATGAGTTGTACAAATAAGCGGCATATTCTGGAGATTGATGAGCTTTCGGTATCCTTTCTCCAGTATGAAAACGAGAAGAGCAGCAGGCAGATCGATCTTCCCGTCATCTCAAAACTGTCCGTGGCGGTTCACGAGGGGGAGATTGTGGCGGTGGTGGGCTCCAGCGGCTCGGGAAAGAGTCTTTTAGCCCACGCGATACTGGATCTTCTGCCCTACAATGCCCGGATGGAGGGGAAACTGTATTTTGACGGGGAGCCGCTGACCAAAGAGCGGATCCATCGGCTTCGGGGCAGACAGATTGCCTTTGTCCCCCAGAGTACCACATATCTGGATCCACTCATGCCCGTGGGAAAGCAAGTGCAGGGCGTCCGGAGGGGCGAGGCCCAAAAGAAAAAGCAGAGAGCGCTGTTTGATCAGTACGGGCTAGGGCCGGAGGTGGACGGAAAGTATCCTTTTGAGTGCTCCGGCGGCATGACCAGGCGGGTGCTGCTCACCTCCGCGCTCATGGGGGACCCGGAGCTGATCATCGCGGATGAGCCCACTCCCGGGATGGACTTGGCCCTTGCCAAGAAGTCCATGGAAGATTTCCGGGCCTTTGCGGATCAGGGAAAAGGGGTGCTGCTGATTACCCATGACATTGAGCTGGCTCTGGAGGTGGCGGATCGGATTGCGGTGTTTTATGCGGGCACCACGGTGGAGGAGGCGCTGGTGGAGGATTTCCGCTCGGAGGAGACGCTGCGCCATCCCTACACCAGAGCGCTGTGGAGAGCCCTGCCCCAGAATGGGTTTGAACCGCTCCCCGGTGTTCAGCCCTATGTGAAGGATATGCCGGAGGGATGTCCTTTCGGGCCCAGGTGCAGCCAATACGGGCCGGAGTGCAGAGGGGAGATTCCCATGCAGCGGGTGGGGTGTGGTACCGTCCGCTGTGTGAAGTATCGGGGGGAGCCCCTGGCAGTGAAATCCCACCACATGTGAGAAGAGAGGATGACCGGAATGGTATTGGAAGGAAGAAATCTTACTTTCTCCTATGAGGAGAAGAAGGGAGCGGTTTTTGAACAGGTAAATCTCCGGGTGGAGAGCAGCGAGCGGGTGGCCATCATGGGGCCCAGCGGCTTCGGGAAAACCACCCTCTGCAAAGTGCTGGCAGGTTACCTGAAACCGTCCCGGGGACAGGTGCTGCTGGACGGAGAACCCCTGCCGCGGAAAGGATACTGCCCTGTGCAGATGATTTGGCAGCATCCGGAGCGGGCGGTCAACCCCAGGCTTCGGCTGGGAGAGACTCTGGCGGACGGCCAGGAGGTGCCGGACCGGATCCTGCAGGCTTTGGGGATCGAGGAGGACTGGAAACGGCGCTATCCCCAGGAACTCTCCGGCGGAGAGCTGCAGCGATTCTGCATCGCCAGGGCGCTTGGAAGGGACACGAAATTTTTAATTGCGGATGAGATCAGCACCATGCTGGATCTTATTACCCAGAGCCAGATCTGGAATTTTCTTCTGGAGGAAGTGAAGATGCGCCAGATTGGACTCATTGTGGTGTCCCACAGCGAACCGTTGCTGGAGCATATCGGGGTGAGGAAGATTTACGGAAGCGCTGATGAAATCGGTACTTCCTAAATATTTGAACGAAAAAAGAGTTGACTTTTCGGGCAGGTTGGATATATTATGGAGGAAGCATAAGACTATGCGAAAATAAAGTTGAAAAAGCGTTGAAGAGAAGAGTAAGGTGTGAAAACATTCAGAGAGAGGGACAGACGCTGCGAGTTCCTTATGGGGAAGCACCTGAAGACCACCTCTGAGCGGCCCCAATCAGGCCCGGTGACTCCGTTATCGTCCCCACAAGGTGGCTGGCTGTTCTGCTTTGGAGGAAAGCTGGCAAGAAGGGTGGAACCGCGAATGATCGTCCCTTCCCGCGTATGCGGGAAGGGCTTTTTATTTCATAGAAACGCAGTTTCTATGAAATAAAAAACGCTGAAACAAATCCCTTGCAATGGAGAGATTCGGAAAGGATCGGTGATGTGATGAGACGGCTGACAAAGACAGAGAGAGCTGCGGCGACCGCGGTTTTAGCCATGGCGGCCACAGTGGCGTGCAGCGGCGCTGCGCTGCTGAAAAAGCACGCCCGGCTGCTGGCCCAGAGGGCGGCGGCCAGATTTGATGGGGAGGCCGCAGATGAGACAGCATCAGAGAAAGATGAAAAACAAGCAGGATCCCAACGGGAGAAAGGAGAATGATATGATTATTACACTGAAGGATGGATCAACAAAAGAATATGCGCAGCCAATGTCGGTGATCGACATTGCCTCCGACATCAGCGAGGGACTGGCCCGGGTGGCCTGTGCCGGCGAGCTGAACGGGGGAGTGGTGGATCTGCGCACCGTGGTGGATCAGGACTGCCATCTGAATATTCTGACCTTTGACAGCGAGGGGGGAGCGGGGGCTTTCCGTCATACCACCTCCCACATTATGGCTCAGGCCATTAAACGGCTGTGGCCTGAGGTAAAGCTGGCCATTGGTCCTTCCATCGCGGATGGATTTTACTATGATATTGACAGCGAGCGCCCCATCGTGGCGGAGGATCTGGAGAAGATCGAGGCTGAGATGAAAAAGATTGTGAAGGAGGCTCTGCCCATCACCCGCTTTACCAAGTCCAGGGAGGACGCCATTGCCTACTTTAAGGAGAAGAATGAGCCCTATAAGGTGGAGCTGATTGAGGATCTGCCGGAGGATGCAGAGATCAGTTTCTACCAGCAGGGGGAGTTCGTGGATCTGTGCGCCGGCCCTCACCTGATGAGCACAAAGCCTGTGAAAGCATTTAAGCTTACCAGCTTGGCGGGCGCTTACTGGAGAGGCAGCGAGAAGAATAAGATGCTGACCCGTATTTACGGAACCGCCTTCACCAAGAAAGCAGATCTGGATGCCTATCTGACCAGAATGGAGGAGGCCAAGAAGCGGGATCACAGAAAGCTGGGCAAGGAGCTGGGCCTGTTTATGATGCGCGAGGAGGGCCCGGGTTTCCCCTTCTTCCTCCCCAAGGGCATGGTGCTGAAAAATACGCTGCTGGATTACTGGAGAGAGATCCACAGAAAAGCAGGCTATGTGGAGATCTCCACTCCCATTATGCTGAGCCGTCATCTGTGGGAGACTTCCGGTCACTGGGATCACTACAAAGAAAATATGTATACCACGGTGATTGACGACCAGGATTTTGCCATTAAGCCCATGAACTGCCCCGGCGGTATTCTGGTATATCAGTCCGAGCCCCGCTCCTACCGCGATCTGCCTCTGCGGATGGGTGAGCTTGGCCTGGTTCACCGTCATGAGAAATCCGGTCAGCTGCACGGCCTGATGCGGGTGCGCTGCTTTACTCAGGATGATGCCCATATTTTTATGATGCCGGAACAGATCCGGGACGAGATCAAGGGTGTGGCCAAGCTGATCGATGAAGTGTATCAGCTCTTTGGCTTTAAGTACCATGTGGAGCTGTCCACCCGTCCGGAGGATTCCATGGGAAGCGATGAGGATTGGGAGATGGCCACGGACGCTCTGAGAGGCGCCCTGGAAGATCTGGGCCTGGACTATGTGGTGAACGAAGGGGACGGCGCCTTCTACGGCCCGAAGATCGACTTCCATCTGGAAGATTCCATCGGAAGAACCTGGCAGTGCGGTACCATCCAGCTGGATTTCCAGCTTCCGCTGCGCTTTAATTGTGAGTACATCGGTGCTGACGGAGAGAAACACCGTCCCATCATGATCCACCGTGTGGCTTTCGGCTCCATCGAGCGGTTCATCGGTATTCTGATTGAGCACTATGCGGGAGCCTTCCCCACCTGGCTGTCTCCGGTGCAGGTGAAGGTGCTGCCCATCTCCGAGAAGTATATGGACTATGGAAATAAGGTGCTGGATGCGCTGAATGAGGCGGGAATCCGCGCGGAGATCGACACCAAGGCGGAGAAGATCGGGTACAAGATTCGTGAGGCCAGACTCCAGAAGATCCCCTATATGCTGATTGTGGGAGCCAAGGAGGAGGAAGAAGGCCTGGTTTCCGTGAGAAGCCGCTTCCTGGGAGATGAGGGACAGAAGGCCCTGGATGATTTCATTCAGGACATTCAGAAGGAAATTAAATCCAGAATTGCCAGAAAAGTAGAAGTTCAGGAGTAAGTCTGAGCATCAGGTATAAAAAAGAGGAGTCCGGGACATACTAATCCTGTTTCCGAAACGGAAGCAGAGAGGAGATTATGCTTATGCCATCTTTAGTATGTTCCGTACAGAATTGTGTCTACAACAATGCCATGTACTGCAGCAAGGGCGACATTATGGTGGGCGGAGAGAATGCCCAGAAATGTCAGGAGACCTGCTGCGAGAGCTTCCAGGAGCGCAGAATCGAGAATGCCAAGAGCTCCATGGGAACTCCCAGCACAGAGATTCACGTAGACTGCAAGGCCTGTCAGTGTACCTACAACGATGACTGCAAATGCACAGCCGGAAAGATCGACATCGCCGGAGCGGGCGCATGTTCCTGCGGCGAGACGGAGTGCGCCACTTTCCAGTGCAAATGCGGCTGACACTGACATAGGAAGAATAATAGGAATCATCCCCGCGGGAAACCGGAGCGATAAGGCTGTCTCCGGTTTTTCGCGGGGATTTTGTTGGCATCTTTTGATCCGGGCATCCTCTGATAAGAGGATCACAGAATATCAATATACTCGCCGTTCAAAGCTTTATTCATACTCCGCACCGCGCAGAATTTGCCGCACATGGAGCAGCTGTCCTCCTGCTCCGGTTTCCGGTCCTCCCGAATCCGCTTTGCGGTTTCGGGATCCAGGGAGCACTCCCACTGCTTTTCCCAGTCGAAGGTGCGCCGGGCATCGGCCATGGCATCATCCAGATCCCTGGCGTGGGGAATCTTTTTGGCGATGTCCGCCGCATGGGCGGCAATCTTTGAGGCGATAATCCCCTGCTTGACGTCCTCCAGATTGGGCAGAGCCAGGTGCTCCGCGGGAGTGACGTAACACAGAAAGGCCGCGCCGGCGGAGGCGGCAATGGCGCCGCCGATGGCGGAAGTGATGTGATCATAACCGGGAGCAATATCTGTGACAATGGGTCCCAGCACATAGAAGGGAGCCCCCAGGCAGATGGTTTGCTGGAGCTTCATGTTGGCCTCGATCTGGTCCAGAGGCATATGTCCCGGCCCCTCCACCATCACCTGGACATCCTTCTCCCAGGCCCGCTTGGTGAGTTCTCCCAGACGGACCAGCTCCTCGATCTGACATACATCGCTGGCATCGGCCAGACAGCCGGGGCGGCAGGCGTCCCCCAGGGAGATGGTGACATCGTACTCCCGGCAGATGTCCAAAATCTCATCAAAATATTCATAGAAAGGATTCTCCTCCCCGGTCATGCTCATCCAGGCGAATACCAGGGAACCGCCCCGGGATACAAGATTCATTTTCCGCTTGTGCTGCCGAATCTGCTGGATGGTTTTCCGGGTAATGCCGCAGTGGAGGGTTACGAAATCCACTCCGTCCCGGGCGTGGAGGCGAATCACCTCAATAAAGTCTCTGGCTGTCAGGGTGGCCAGATCTCTCTGATAGTGGATGACGCTGTCGTAGACGGGAACCGTTCCGATCATGGCGGGACATTCCCGAACCAGCTTCTGACGGAAGGGCTGGGTATTGCCGTGGGAGGAGAGATCCATGATGGCTTCCGCGCCCATGTTTACCGCAGCCATCACCTTCTGCATCTCCACATCGTAATCCTTGCAGTCTCTGGAAACACCCAGGTTCACATTGATTTTCGTGCGCAGCATGGAACCTACGCCGTTGGGATCCAGGCAGGTGTGCAGCCGGTTGGCGCAGATAACCACTTGGCCTCTGGCCACCAGATCCCGGATTTCCTCTTCTGTGCGGTACTCTTTTTTTGCCACCGCTTTCATCTCGGGGGTGATGATCCCCTGCTTTGCCGCATCCATCTGTGTGGTATAATTTCTCATAGTTTTTCCTTTCTGTTGAGTATATTAAGGTTAAAGGCGTGATTCAATGGTCCCCTGCCTTTGCCCAGATTCATTCCGTCGGCGATGGCGCCGGATATGTATTCTTTTGCCAGACTGACGGCTTCCCGCAGAGACCGGCCCTTGGCCAGGTTGGAGGCGATGGCGCTGGATAAGGTACAGCCCGTCCCGTGGGTGTTGGGATTGGGGATTCTCCTGCCCGGCATCCAGGTGGCGACGTCCGCCTCAAAGAGCAGGTCGTCACAGGAAGCCGGGACGTCTTCTGTTTTATGGTTTCCGCTGGTCTTACTCCCGGGACCAGGTTCTGAGCCGGCGCTTTCATGGCCGCCCTTGAGCAGAACGGCGCAGCCCCACTGTTCACTGATAAAGGAGGCAGCCCGGATCATGTCATCCCGGTTTTGGATGTGAAAGCCGGAGAGAACCTCCGCCTCGGGAAGATTGGGAGTGACAAGCTGGGCCAGGGGGAGAAGCTGTTCCATCAAGACCTCCAGGGCCAGATCTTCCATCAGGCTGGAACCGGTGGTGGACACCATCACAGGATCAATGACAAGATGCTTTGCCCCGTAGTGCCGGAGCCGTTCAACGATGATCTCCATCAATTCGGCGGAGGGAACCATACCGATTTTTACCGCATCGGGGAAGATGTCGGTGAAAACCGCATCCAGCTGACAGGCCAGAAACCGGGGAGATACCGCCTCAATCTCCATCACCCCGGTGGTATTTTGGGCTGTTAGGGCGGTGATAACGCTCATGCCGTAGACACCGTGCATGATCATGGTTTTCAGGTCCGCCTGGATCCCGGCGCCGCCGCTGCAGTCGCTTCCGGCGATGGAGAGAGCTGTTCTCATACGATCTTCACCTCCTGCTTACCGGATCTATGCAGTCCGTCTTCGCCATCGGACGTCTCGTTGCCCTCTGTCATCTGCCGGGCAAGCGCCAGGAGCCGCTGGCAGGCGGCTTCAATCTGCCCCGACGAGAAAATGGCGCTGACCACGGCGATCCCTGCTGCCCCGCAGCCGGAGAGCAGAGGAATATTTTGCTCCTGGATGCCCCCGATAGCCACCACCGGAATGTCCACCCCATGGCAGATGGCCCGAAGCGTCTGCCGGGACAGAGGGGTGGTGCCGGACTTGGTGGCGGTGGAAAACACGGCTCCGGCTCCCAGGTAGTCTGCCCCGTCCCGTTCCGCCTTTCTGGCTTCCTGCAGATTATGGGCGGAAACACCCACAATTATGTGGTCCCCCGCAATGGCCCGCACCTCCTGGACGGACAGATCACCCTGGCCCACATGGACACCGTCAGCGCCGCAGGCAGCGGCGATCCAGGGGTTATCATTGATTATGAGAGGGACATGGAAGCTTCGGCACAGGGCGGAAAGCTCTCTGGCTTCCTTCAGAAAGGCTCCCTGCTCCAGCTCCTTTTCCCTTAGCTGCACACAGGTCACACCGCCCTTCAATGCGGCCTCCACCTGTTGGCAGAGACTTTGTCTGCCGGTCCACGCCCGGTCGGTGACGGCGTAGAGCAGCAGCTGATTTTTATCGAATTTCATAGTTCGCGCCTTTCTCCAAAATTTCAGGGGTCAGATGATACATGGCATCTATGATGCGGGTTCCATAGGAGGCATTTCCCTCTGAGGGAGCGAGATTCCGGTGGGCAATCTGGCCGCACAATCCCATGGCAGCCACCGCCGAGGCAGCCGATGCAAGAATCTGTCCGGGGCTGGCCGCAGCGAAGGCCGCGGCCAGAGCAGAGAGCTGGCAGCCGGTTCCGGTGACCCGGCTCATCATGGGATGGCCGTTGCGGAGCCAGAAGGTTCTGTGGCCGTCTGTTACAATATCGATGGCGCCGGTCACCGCCGTTACTGTCCGCTGCTCCAGGGAAAAGGCTTTCACAAAGTCTGTGATTTCCTCCAGATTTTCCTCTGTGATCCAGTCTGCCCGGTCTGCGTCCACCCCGGCAGGTGTTTGGCTGATTTTTGCCAGAGCCTTGATTTCGGAGAGATTCCCACGGATCACAGAAAAATGGATTTCCCCCAGAAGCTGTTCCGCAGTTTTCATGCGAAAGCCGGAGGCGGATACTCCCACCGGATCCAGGACAACGGGAAGGCCCAGTTGGTTTGCCCGCTTTCCCGATTCCAGCATGGAGGGAATGACGCGCTGGCTTAAGGTTCCCATATTCAGATTTAAACCGTCACAGATACCTGTGATCTCCGCCGCCTCCAGCGAATCTTCCGCCATGATGGGGGAGGAGCCACTGGCCAGCAGCATATTTGCGCATTGGTTGATGGTCACATGATTGGTAATGCTGTGTATGCGGGGAGCCCTCCGGCGGACGGCCTCCAGAAATTTTCCAAACATCGGCCGCTCCTCAGCGAACATAGTGCTCTTCCAGGCTTTCCGCCATGGACTGGAGAACACCGGCCCGCTTCAGACTGTAGATCACCGCTCCGGAGATGATGGCGCCGGCTCCCGTGGAGATCAGAAAAGGAATGATGTAGGCGTAGTAGGCAATCTGGGAGGCACTCTGCCCCATCAGAAGAATCGCTACCGGGTAGGCGCAAAGCCCGCCCAGCACGGCAGTGCCGAAAACTTCTCCGGCCAGGGTAGCGGGGATATTTTTGGTCTTCCAGTAGACAAGGCCGCACAGAAGGGCCCCCACCATGCTTCCGGGGAAGGCCATGAGGCTGCCCAGTCCCAGCAGATTGCGCAGCAGGGAGGCGACAAAGGCTGCCCCCACTCCGTATCCCGGACCCAGAAGGACAGCGCACAGGATGTTTACCATATGCTGCACCGGAGCGCATTTGCTTCCAAAGACGGGAAAGGAGAAGGTGCTTCCCACTACGGCCACCGCACAGAACACACTGGCAACGGCAAGTTTTCTTACATTTGTTTTCTTCATGTTACATACCTCTTTTCTTTCGATTTAAGTGTGCCGCCTCCTTATTTCCGTCGGCAGTGAGCTAAGCGGATGCGCTTGCGCATCCATTAGGCGAGTACATCACCGATAATACAAAAAAGGAGGCACCTGACGGATGCCTCCTGAAAAGAATCGTATGACTCGGCTTCCTACGGCGGCATTATCCGCATCAGGTTAAAGGGTCGAAGTTGATGACTTCCTCTCAGCCTGCCATTACAAGCTCCCCTGCTGTATTGTTTGATCTATTTATACACCCGCAGCCAAAAGATTGCAAGAGAATTTTTATGTGGGGGGAAAAACGGTTAATTTTGCAGGAAATTCCTAAAATGATTCTAAAAGAAGAATATTTTGTGTATTTTCTCTTTACAGGAGAAATTAATTTGATTTGACAGTTA
>DBFBJF010000380.1:0-7473 GCA_048203265.1 Candidatus Merdiplasma sp. | reverse complement strand
CTCACCTACCGGCTGATTTACCATCTGAACCAGAAACTTTGCAGAACGGATAAAAGGAGTATTGACAGCCTTGTTTAGAAATGTGAAAAGTTCTTTGCCCAAAGGAATAAAACCGAGAATTCTGATTCTGGCCGTTGTGTTTGTGCTGCTGGCAGCAGTGCTGATTCAGCGATTGTTTACCATGCAGATTATCAACGGAGAATCCTATCAGAACGATTTTGCCATGTCAATCCGGAAAGAGCGGGTGCTCAACAGTACCCGGGGGGAGATCTATGACTGCAATGGAAAACTGCTGGCCTACAATGAGCTGGCCTATTCGGTAACCTTCGAGGATAACGGCTCTTACGAGACCACCCATCTGCGGAATCTGACGCTGAACAGTATTTTGTACCGGACCATTAAAATGATTGAGAGTCACGGTGATTCCATCGTGGATGATTTTGAGATTGACCTGACGGAGGACGGCACCTATGAGTACAACTGTACCGGGTTTACTTTAAGTCGTTTCAAAGCAGATATTTTCGGAAAGCTTTACATAGATGCTCCCTCTGAGGACGAAAAGGAAAACGCCCTGACCGACGAGGAAAAAAATATTTCCGCCCCGGACCTGATTGCTCTGATGTGTACCAATGAGTACTATGGTATTCTGGACGGGGAGATCACCGCCGCGGAGCGGGCGGAGTATGGCCTTCCCGATGAGTATACAGACAATGAGATCCTGCAGCTTGTATATCTTCGCAGCGAGCTGGCTGCCAACAGCTACCAGCGTTATAACTCCATCACGATCGCCGAGGACGTCTGCGAGAAAACGGTCTCTCAGATTATGGAAAATACCGGGGATCTTCCCGGCATCGATGTGGCGGAGGACTATAAGCGTGTCTACAACGATGCGGAATACTTTGCCCCTATCATCGGCTATACGGGGCAGATCTCCGCGGAGGAGCTGGAGGAGCTGAGCGCCCAGGACGCTTCCTATTCCTCCACCGATATTGTGGGAAAGGTGGGGCTGGAGCAGGTGATGGAAACGTCTCTGCAGGGGGATAAGGGATCTGAGACCATCTATGTGGACAGCCTCGGAAGAACGCTTAGCGTGGAGTCCAGGGTGGAACCACAGGCCGGAAATTCCCTGTATCTGACGGTGGACAGCGACCTGCAGAAGGTGGCCTACAATATGCTGGAGCAGTATATCGCCGGTATTGTGTATGCCAACATTATTGATACCACCAGCATTGATTACGAGGTGGTGTCCGCTGATGATGTGCGTATTCCTCTGTATGATGTTTATTTCGCTTTGTTTGAGAACAATGTGCTGGATGTGGAGCACCTGTCTGATCCGGAGGCCTCGGAAAATGAGGCGCAGGTATATCAGGCTTTCCTGGCCAAGACGGATTCCATCTTCGCGGAGATCAGACAGCAGCTGACCACCGCCGATCCCACGCCCTACAATGAGCTGACGGATGAGATGAAGGCGTATCAGTCTTACATTGTAAATAATATGCTGGTGGAAACCGGTATTCTGAACAGCGACGCCATCGATAAGACCGATCTGACATACCGCGCCTGGAACGAGGATCAGTCCATCAGTCTGCAGGAATTTTTGACCTACGCGATCTCCCAGAACTGGATTGACATCAACGGGGTGGTGGAGGATTCGGTCTATCTGGATACCAATGAGGTTTATACCCAGCTGGCGGACTACATCGCCGAGTATCTGAGTGATGACACGGATTTTGGTAAGAGCGTGTTCCGCTATATGCTGATGGAGGAGAGCCTCTCCGGCACACAGGTATGTCTGCTTCTGTTTGACCAGGGCGTTCTGGAGATGAATACCCAGGATTATGAGAACCTCTCCAACGGTACCTTATCCGGATACGATTTTATCCGGGAGAAGATCCGCACGCTGGAGATCCGTCCCTCCCAGCTGGCGCTGCGGCCCTGTTCCGGCGCCATTGTGATCGTGGATCCCAATACCGGGGATGTGAAGGCCTGCGTGACCTATCCGGGCTACGACAGCAACCGGCTGGTAAATGATATGGATTCCGATTATTACAGTGATCTGGCCAGCGATCTGGCCTCGCCCTTCTACAGCCGGGCCACCCAGGAGTCGCTGGCTCCCGGTTCCACCTTTAAGATTGTGGCGGCCACCGCGGGCGTGATGGAGGGTCAGGTGGCCATCGATGAGGGCATTACCTGTACCGGACAGTTTACGGATGTGGATCCCACACAGCCCATCAACTGTCACATATATCCGGGGGCTCACGGGGTGGAAACCCTCTCCACGGCCATCCGGGATTCCTGTAACTATTATTTCAATACCATCGGCTACCGGCTCAGCATGGTGAACGGCACCTACGAGGACGCCACGGGTATGGCTACCCTGGCAAAATACGCAGCCATGTACGGCTTTGACAGCACCACCGGGATTGAAGTGCCGGAGAGTTCTCCCCACATTGCCACCAGCGACCCGGTCCGTGCGGCTATGGGACAGTCAGACAATGCGTACACCGTCTCCCAGCTGGCCCGCTATGTGGCCACCATTGCCAACAGCGGCACCTGCTACGATCTGACCCTGATCGACCGGGTGACAGATTACAATGGAAATACCATCGACAATAATGAGCCTACCGTACACAGCACGGTGGAGATCCCCGACAATCTGTGGGACGCCATTCACGCCGGTATGAGAGGCGTGGTGCAGAATCACTCGGCTTTTAACAACTATACAGGGGTGGCGGTGGCCGGAAAGACCGGTACGGCGCAGGAGACCACGGACCGTCCGAACCATGCGCAGTTTATCGGTTATGCGCCCTACGAGGATCCGGAGATGGCCATCGCGGTGAGAATTGCCAACGGCTACTCCTCGGCCAACACGGCGGCCCTGGCAAGAGATGTGATCACCTATTATTTTGACCGCACCACGGAGGCTTCCCTGGTGACCGGACAGGCGGCCAGCATTCAGGAAGGTAATACCACTGCGGACTAAGGAAGCACGGATGAAGGCGTTTACCAAAAAAGATAGAAATAAGTGTTTTGATAGGAGGCGTAACCGGCTATGAACCGCAATTCTGTGATCATAAAGAGCAATCCCTATGGGCTGATCCTGGTTCTGGACCCGGACATTCCCTTTGAAGAGCTGGTTCTGGATGTGGGAGAGAAGTTCAGACAGGGGGATAAGTTTTTCAAAAATGCACAGATGGCCCTGACCTTCCGGGGAAGGGTGCTGACCAGGTCTCAGGAGCGTCAGCTGGTGGATGCCATCACCGAGAATTCCAGAATCCGGATTGTCTGCCTGGTGGATGAGCAGAAAGAGGAAGAGGAATTTTATAAGGAGGCTGTCACCAGGGCACTGGAGTTCCATGAGGAGGAGAAGGGGCAGTTTTACCGCGGAACCCTCCGCTCCGGCCAGGTTTTGGAGTCGGACCGGAGTGTGGTGGTGCTGGGAGATGTCAATCCCGGCGCCCAGGTGATTTCCAGAGGAAATGTGGTGATTCTCGGCTGCTGCATGGGGAATGTCTATGCGGGAGCTTCGGGCAACACCAGTTGTTTCGCGGCTGCTCTGGTGATGAAGCCGCGGCAGGTGCGCATTGCGGATAAGACTGCCCGCAGTGCCATCACAAAGCGGAGAGATACGGGGGAATACGCCATTGATCCCAAGATTGTTTTCATTCGGGACGGACATCTGGTGATGGAACCTTTAACTGGAAAATCCTTTCCTGATCCGGAGCCAGAGAAGAAGGAGAACCCGGAGCCGGAGCAGCCCGGCGAGAAAGGATGAAAGGTGTAATCCACAACAGGAGAAAGCAGGAAGAACTGCCGGATCATAGAGTGAGGAGGAACCTGTCATGAGTGAAGTAATTGTGGTAACATCCGGAAAGGGAGGAGTGGGGAAAACCACCTCCACCGCCAACATCGGTACGGGGCTGGCCCGGATGAATAAAAAAGTGGTATTGATTGACACGGACATCGGTCTGCGCAATCTGGATGTGGTCATGGGGCTGGAGAATCGGATTATCTATAATCTGGTGGACGCAGTGGAGGGAAACTGCCGGATTCGGCAGGCGCTTATCAAGGACAAGCGTTATCCTACTCTGTATCTCCTTCCGGCTGCCCAGACAAGGGATAAAAGTGCGGTTTCGCCGGAGCAGATGCGCAAGCTGGTGGATGATTTGAAACCTATTTTTGACTATATTATTCTCGACTGCCCTGCGGGCATTGAGCAGGGATTTCGGAATGCCACGGCGGCGGCTGGAAGGGCCATCGTCATGACCACGCCGGAGGTCTCCGCTATCCGGGACGCAGACCGGATCATCGGTCTTCTGGAGGCGGACGGTCTGAAAAAGATTGATCTGATCATCAACCGCATCCGTATGGATATGGTAAAGCGGGGGGACATGATGTCGGTGGAGGATGTGCTGGATATCTTGGCTGTGAATCTGCTGGGCGTGGTGCCGGACGAGGAAGAGATTGTGGTGGCTTCTAATCACGGGGAACCGGTGGTCGGCACCGATACCCCGGCCGGGTGCGCCTATATGAATATCTGCAGACGCCTGGAGGGGGAGAAGGTTCCCCTGATGAATCTGGAAAAAAGTCTGTCCCTCAGAAACCGTCTGTCAGGACTTTTCAGAAAGAAATTGTGAGGTGTCTGTTATGGGGAAGAATCGTCCGATGAAAACCCATCCGATAACCTCCGGAACCATCGCAAAGATGCGTCTGGAACAGACATTGGCCTCCGATTTTCTGGAATGTTCTCCGGAACAGTTTCAGATCATGCAGAAAGAAATTCTGGAGATCCTCTCCCGTTATATCAATGTCAACGATACGCAGAAGATAACATTGAATTTGATTCAAAAGAGGAAGCAAGGGGTTCGCTATGTTAAGACAATACAGATTAAGGGATTATAGATTCAGCTTAATTTTATGGGTTATGGCGCTGGCCGTTTTGGGTATTCTTTTGATCGGAAGCGCCCAGGAATCCACACAGCAGCGTCAGATCTGGGGACTTGCCCTGGGGATTGTACTGATGGTCATTCTTTCGCTGGTGGATTACACCTGGCTGCTGAAATTTTACTGGATTTTTTATCTGGGCGGAAACGCCTTGCTGCTGGCGGTGCTTCTGTTTGGTGAGAACGTAAACGGCGCCACCCGGTGGATTCGAATCGGTATCCAGTTTCAGCCTTCGGACGTGATGAAGATTATTCTCATCGTGTTTTTCGCAAAGCTGTTTGCCACGTACGAGGAAAAGTTAAATACCCTGAAAATGATTCTGTTTTCCCTCATACTGATCGGGATCCCGCTGGTTTTAATTATCAAGGAGCCGGATTTGTCCACAACCATTGTCACAGCCTTGACTTTTTGTGCTATAATATTTATAGCGGGTTTAAGTTATAAGATTATCGGCGGAATTCTTGTGGTAACCATCCCGGTGGCAGTGGTTTTGTTCAGCATCATTATGCAGCCCGGTCAAACCCTGATCGAGGATTATCAGAAGAACCGTATTCTGGCCTGGCTCAGGCCATCGGAATACACGGCGGAGTCCTATCAGCAGACAAATTCGATTATTGCCATCGGCTCCGGACAGCTTTACGGAAAAGGCCTGGACAACAACATGGTCTCCTCTGTAAAAAACGGCAATTTCATCGCCGAGCCTCAGACGGATTTTATTTTTGCGGTGGCTGGAGAGGAGCTTGGCTTTTTGGGCTGCTGCCTCATTGTTATTCTGGAGCTGCTGATCGCCTTTGAGTGTATTCGCATCGGACGCCGGGCCAAGGATCTGAGCGGAACTTTGATCTGCTGCGGTATTGCGGCTCTGATCATTTTCCAGAGCTTCTTTAATATTGGCGTTGCCACCGGGCTTCTGCCCAACACCGGTATTCCGCTCCCCTTTGTGAGCTACGGTGTGACATCGTTGGTAAGCTTATGTATTGGATTGGGTATTGTTTTAAATGTGGGGTTACAGACCAGAAAGTATTAGGAGGGCCAGACAGATGAATATTGGATTTGTCGCACACGATGCGAAAAAAAAGCTGATGCAGAATTGTTGTATTGCTTACCGGGGAATTTTGGTAAAGCATGAATTATATGCCACAGGTACCACAGGGCGGCTGATTGAGGAGGCTACCAGCCTTCCGGTTCACAAATTCCTGGCAGGCCATGTGGGCGGAGAACAGCAGATGGGCGCTATGATCGAGCAGAACCAGCTGGATCTGGTGCTGTTTTTTCGGGATCCGGACACGCCCAAGCAGACAGAGCCGGATATCAATAAAGTGATTCGCATGTGTGATATCCATAACATTCCTCTGGCCACCAATATCGCGTCTGCGGAGGTTTTACTGAAATCATTGGAAAGAGGAGATCTTGAGTGGCGTGAAATGTACAGATAACCAGAATGACCGTCCCGCCGGCTATACGGAGCGGGAGTGGGGACGGATCATGGAAAAAGAAGCACTGGAAAAAAAGAAACAGCGGCGTCTTGGAGCGGCCCTGGGACTTTTATTTCTGATTGTACTCCTGATGGGATATTTGGCGTATTACTTTGTGATCCGCTCCCATGACTATGAGCTGACCCGTCCCTTTGATAAGACGGATACTGTCTACGGGATTCAGAATGGACTGCAGCTCTCGGACACGGCGGATGCCTTCGCTGCGGACCTGTGTGTCACGGCCTCGGATGTGAACCGGGATGCGGTCACCATCGGTGCGCTGGAGGCGGCCCTGTTTGACATGAACGGGCAGGAGGTGGATTACGCCAAGGACATTTTCACCTCCCGGTCCCCGGCCAGCATGACAAAGGTGATGACGGCTCTGGTGGCGTTGAAATATGGGAATCTGGATGATATTGTGACGGTGACGGACACGGCCCTTGATATTGAGTACGGTTCCTCGGTCTGCGACATTCAGGTGGGAGACCAGCTTTCCCTGCGTCAGCTCTTGTACGGGCTGATTATCGCCTCGGGAAATGACGCGGCCATGATGATTGCCGAGCATGTGGCGGGGTCTGTGGATGCTTTTGTGGACTTGATGAACCAGGAGGCACAGAGCCTCGGAGCCACCGGCACCCACTTTTCCAATCCCCATGGATTGACGGCGGAGGATCATTATACCACGGCCTATGATATGTATCTGATGTTCCGGGAAGCCATGAACTACGATGTGTTTATGGACATCATCAACCGGAAAAATTATTACGCGGAGTATACGAGGGGCGATGGTTCCGCCGTGGCGGTGACCTGGGAATCCACCAATGAGTATTTCACGGGACAGGCTCAGGCTCCGGACAATGTGCTGGTATACGGCGGAAAAACGGGAACCACTGAGGACGCGGGAGCCTGTCTGGTTCTTCTGTCCAGAGACCTGTACGGAAACCCTTATTTATCCGTGATTTTCCACTCAGAAAATCATGAAACTCTGTACTCGGAGATGAATGAGATATTGTCCCTGATTCCAAATTAGGTGTTGTATTTCCCAGGTAAATAG
>DBFBJF010000379.1:0-4276 GCA_048203265.1 Candidatus Merdiplasma sp. | reverse complement strand
TGGGACTGAACGTGATCACCAGAGAGAACGTGGACCAGTACCAGACTTTGGAGACGGAAGAGGAAGCATGAAGCGGGCGGGAAAACATTTTTTCAGAGAAAACTCGATACAGACAAAGCTGGCCGTAGCCATGGGGATGCTGCTGTTGGTGTCCCTCTGTGTGAATTTGTTTGTATTTAACCAGATTAATTCCATGGTGCGTCGAATTGACTCGGTGTTCTCCTCCAACGTGAGCATCGGTGAGTTGGCGGATACGCTGCAGCTGGTGGAAGACCGGGTATATGAATACCTGAGCACCAAGAGCAGCGTGGCGCTGGAGGATTATTACCGATATGAGCAGGACTACCGGGAGCTGACCCAGCAGCTGAACAATGAGAATGTGGACAGCCAGATCAAGATGCTGGAGAAAAATATCCGGAATATGTCGGAGACCTATCTGGAAAAGACGGAGCAGACCGTGCAGGCAAAGCGCGGCCGGAATGTGGAGCGGTACAAGGAGTTCTTTGAGGAGGAGACACAGCTGTATGAGTATATCAATTCCTACATCTATGAGCTAAATAATCTGCAGTTCCGGCAGAACTCCGCCAACTATCAGACCCTTCTCTCCTCCATGAGATCCCTGGAGATGTTCAGCGTGCTGGTGATTTTCGCCGTCTTTGTGATGAGTCTGTTCCTGGGGATCATGACCACCAGGACCATGATCAAGCCGCTGCTGCAGCTCTCCGCGGCGGCACGCCGGGTGGCGGAGGGGGACTTCCAGGTGGAGATGCCGCAGAGCACCACTCGGGATGAGATCGGCATTGTGACGGATGCCTTCGGGCAGATGGTGCGCAGCATCCGCACCTATATTCAGAGAGTGCGGGAGAGTGTGGAGAAAGAGGCCCAGATGAAGGAGCGGGAGCTCTCCATGGAGGCCCATCTGAAGGAGGCCCAGCTGAAATACCTGCAGGCCCAGATCAATCCCCACTTTCTGTTTAACTCCTTAAACGCCGGGGCCCAGCTGGCCATGATGGAGGACGCGGAGCAGACGGGGATTTTTATGGAGCGGATGGCGGATTTCTTCCGCTACAATGTGAAGAAGATGGACGGGGATTCCACTCTCCAGGAGGAGATCCAGGCGGTGGACAACTATATTTATATTTTGAATGTGCGTTATGCTGGGGACATCACCTACGAAAAGCAGATCGAGGCCAACATTGAACATGTGCGGCTCCCCAGCATGGTGCTCCAGCCCATTGTGGAGAATGCGGTGCAGCACGGTATTCATGACAGGATGGAGACGGGAAAAATACGGCTGACGGTGGCGAGAGAGGAAGGAAACCTGCGTATCTCAGTGGAGGATAACGGCGTAGGAATGACAAAGCAGGAGATCGCCCGTGTGATGGAGGGCAAGGCCGGACAGGGCGGAGAGGACGGTAATTCCACGGGAATTGCGGTGGACAACGTGATGAACCGTCTGAAGCTGTACTACAACCGGGATGATCTGCTGGTGATCCACAGCGAAGGAAAGGGTATGGGAACGGAAGTGACCATTTTGCTGCCCTTATCGGAGGAAGAGGAGGAAGCATGTACAGAATATTGATCGCGGATGACGAGGGCATTATGCTGGAGTCCATTAAAAGTATTATCCGGCAGCAGTTCGGGGAGGGCTATGAGGTGGCCACGGCGAGATCGGGGAGAGCTGCCATCGAGCAGGCAGAGACCTTTCATCCGGATATTGTGTTCATGGATATACAGATGCCGGGGATCAACGGAATCCAGGCGATCCGGGAAATCCGGAAATTCAATTCGGCAGCCCTGTTTTATGTGATTTCCGCCTATGATAAGTTTGATTATGCCAAGGAGGCCATCTCCCTGGGGGTGGAGCGGTATCTGATGAAACCCATCACGAAAAATACCGTCATCTCCGTGGTGGAGGAGGCAGTCGCCAAGGTGGACGAGAAGCGCCGGGTCAGGAGCGACCAGCTGAAAATTCAGGAAAAGCTGGAGACGGTCATCCCTGTGGTGGAGAACAGCTTCATCAGCAATATGCTGCTTCAGAATGACTGGCAGGATGAGGAGTACTACAAGCAGCTTCTGGATGTGACGGAGGAGTACGGATATGTGATTGTCATCCAGTTTGGTACGGAGTACCGGGACGGCAGACTCATCAGTCCGGTGGGCATGAACGTGCGGGCCCAGAATTTTTATCCGGAATTTCGGGCGGTGGTGAAGTCCTATCTGCGCTGCATCATCGGTTCGGTGATGTCCAACCGGGTGGTAGTGGTGGTCCCCAATGAGAAACCCAGCCTGGATTACGAGGGCCGAATCCGGGTGATCGAGGATACCCGGCAGATTTTGAGCCGGCTGGAGAACCGGTTGGAGGCTAAGTTCCGGGGTGGAATCGGCCGCACCAGGAAAATGAAAGATCTCCGGGATTCCTATCAGGAGGCATACCAGGCGCTTCAGGAGAGTGACAGCCGGGTGGTGCACGTGGATGACATCAGCGTCAGAGGCGTCTACGACGGAGAATTCCCGGTGGAGACGGAGGAGGCCATGTTCCAGCTGGCCCAGAAGGGGGATGTGGAAGGCATGCGCCGGGAGGCCAACCGGTTTTTCGACTGGATGGTGCAGAAATACCCCAGGGAAAAGGACAATATCCGGCTGAAAGTGCTGGAATTCATCCTTCAGACGGAAAAGTACGCCTTTCAGGCCGGGGTGGTTAACTATGGCTTCACCTACCGGAAGGATTATCTGTCCACGGTGATGGCTCTGGATGATTATGAACAGCTGCGCCAGTGGTTTCTGGATAAGATGACCGCAGTGTGCACCAGCGTACACAACCGCAGGGAGGAGCGGTCCGAGAGTGTGGTGATCAGAGCTCAGAATTATATTCAGGAGAATTACGGGAAGGATATCTCCCTGGACGATGTGTCCAAGGAAGTGAATATCAGCCCCTACTATTTCAGCAAGCTGTTCAAGGAGGAGTCGGGGGAGAACTTTATCGAATATCTCACCAGGATTCGGATGGAACACGCCAAGGAGATGCTGAAGAACCCGGAACTGAGTATCAAGGAGGTGGGGATGCGAAGCGGTTATGCGGACCCCAACTATTTCAGCCGGATTTTTAAGAAGCAGACGGATATGACGCCCCGGGAATTTAGAGAGAGGTACGGAGTATGAAGCGGAACAGAAAGAGATGGATGGTGATAGGGATGCTGGCGCTGGTCTGTCTGCTTCTGCCCGGCTGTGGGAGACAGCAGGTGCAGAGACAGGAGGAGACGGAGGCCCAGGAGGAGGAAATACAGATCGGTCTCAGTTTTGATTCCTTTGTGATTGAGCGGTGGATGCGGGACCGGGATGTGTTTGTCTCCAAAGCCCAGAACCTGGGGGCGGAGGTGAATGTGCAGAATGCCAACGGTGATGTGGAGGAGCAGATTTCCCAGATTGAGTATTTCATCAACAAGGATATGGATGTGATTGTGATTATCGCCATCGACGGGGAAGCCCTCACGGATGTGGTGAAGGAGGCCAAGAACGCGGGGATTAAGGTGATCAGTTATGACCGGCTGATCATGAACGCGGGGACCGATCTGTATATCTCATTTGATAATTATAAGGTCGGGACGCTGATGGGGGAGGCCCTGAAAGCGGCGGTACCGGATGGCGGGGACATTTTTGCTATCTATGGATCCCAGAGCGACAACAATGTGGAGACGGTGAAGGATGGACTGAGCGATGCTCTGGCAGGATCAGGGCTGGAGATTGTGTATGATACCTACTGCGACAACTGGCTGGCGGAGCTGGCCTTTGACGCAGTGAATGAGGGGCTGAAAGAGCATGAGGACATTGTGGGCGTCATGTGTGGGAACGATGATCTGGCCAGCCAGGCCATCAAAGCTCTGGCGGAGCACCGGATGGCAGGAAAAGTGGCGGTGGTGGCCCAGGACGCGGATCTCTCCGCCTGCCAGCGGATCGTGGAGGGCACCCAGGAGATGACGGTGTATAAACCGGTGGACGATCTGGCCAGCCAGGCTGCTACCCTGGCGGTGGCTCTGGCAAAAGGAGAGGATATCACCGGGGCGGGCGCCAAGCTGCGGGTGAGGGATACCATCAGCGACGGAACCCAGGAGATTCCCTATTACAGCATGGATCCGGTGGCGGTGACGGCGGAGAACATGGACGCGGTGATCATTGACAGCGGGTTCCACATGGCGGAGGATGTGTACCTGACTGTGCGCCAGGAGAGCTGAGGACAGTCCCGCGGGAATGGCTGCGCAAGGGTGAGTTTGGCAAA
>DBFBJF010000378.1:0-3214 GCA_048203265.1 Candidatus Merdiplasma sp. | reverse complement strand
CCACTGCCACCACCGAGGAATTTGTTTTGGCGGAAACCAGCATGGTGAGCAGCAGGGTAAACAGGCAGCCCAGGTATCCCCCCAGAACGATCAGCAAATATTCCTGCCAGTTGGTGATCTGGAAGATGCTTTTCCAGCCTGCCTGGGTTGACTGTATGAGACAGCCTGCCCCATCAGCCCCCAGAATGCCCAGCACCAGCCCCGTGTAAAGCAGCACGGTGCCCCAGTAAACCAGGGAGGCCACCGCCAGCCCGCCTTTTACCTTTGCTGCTACGGCACGGTTTCGGCCATACAGGGAGGCAAAAAATACCGGGCTGGATTTTTGCTGAAACTCCCCGGAGAAAATACCGGCGCAGAGAAAACTGATCACCAGAGTCACTATCGTAATGGCAGCGGGAGAATACTGAAACAGAGATTTCCACCCCGCCTGATAATCATAGTACAGCGGTGTTTCCAGTTCCTCATACTTTGCGATCAGATAACTCTTTTCTTTTTCCGAAAACTGATCCTTCGCCTCTGTGTTCAGCCATTCCTCCAGGCCTTTCACCCGGTTGGTATAAAAATCCGCGGCCTGATCTGGGGACAGGGAATCCGGCAGGTAGTAATCATAGTCATTGAAGCCCCCATACGAATAGACCAGCAGATCCCGGATGTCCATAAACCCCTGCTTTTTGCTGTATGCCATATCGTTCTGCTGGAAGTCGGATGACAGAGCCTCCGGAGTCTTGGAAATTCTCACATTTTCCTCAATCACCTGTCTGATTCGCTCCTCAGTCAGATCTCCGGCCCATTCCTTTTTCAGCTCCCTCACCCGGGCGATGGCCGACAGCCCGATCTCCTCATCTCCCTGCCCGTTAATGTAAGTATTTTCTCCGATGATGAAATACAGCATCAGGGCCAACACCGCCAGCATAAAGAGCAGGGCTACTTTGCTTCCCTTCCTGGAAAACACTTTTTTTACTTCATAGTATGTCATCCTCATGCTCTCCTTTTTCTCCAAAATAGTATAAAAACGCGTCCTCCAATGTCATCTCCTCCTCCACCGCTCCCGGGCAGGGGGAAGATTGCGCCAGAACCCGAAGCCGCGCCCCATCGGCGCAGGTCTTTACATTGGACAGAAGAAATTGCTTCTGCCAGGCTTCCACCTCCCCGCGTCCCGTCTGACAGCTCCACGCCCTCACCGGCACAGAGCGAAGCACTTCCTCCTGCGTACCGGCAAAGCAGATCCTCCCCTCCTTCATCATCAGTACTTCATTGGCAATATACTCAATATCCGATACAATGTGGGTGGAGAGCAGCACCAGCCGGTCGCCGGACAATTCGCTGATCAGATTGCGGAACCGGATCCGCTCGTTGGGGTCCAGGCCCGCTGTGGGTTCATCCAAAATCAGAATTCCGGGATCGTTCAGCATCGCCTGGGCAATACCGGCCCGCCGTTTCATGCCGCCGGACAGTTTTTTCATCTTCCTGTTCTTTGCCTGGATCAGTCCCACCTGACGCAAAAGCTCCGGTACCCGCTTTCTGGCCAGCGCCGGACGCACTCCTTTGATGGAAGCAATGTACATCAGATAATCCTGCACCGTAAACTCCGGATAAAAGCCAAATTCCTGGGGCAGATACCCGATCAGCTTACGGTAAGCGCCGTCCATCTCAAAAATATCCTTTCCTCCGCAGGTGATTTTCCCCGAGGTGGGCCGGATCAAAGTACACAGCATCCGCATCAGAGTGGTCTTTCCTGCTCCATTGACCCCCAGCAGTCCGTACACTCCGTTTCCCATGGTCAGGGTAACCTGATCCACCGCCCGGACTCCCTGAAATTCCTTTGTTACATTTGTGATCTTTATCTCCATCCCATCTTCCTCCCAGATCCATAGAAACTGTATTTGCAGACACGCCGGATACTATAACCGAGATAAAGCAGAGACAGTAAAATGGCTCCCATCCACACCGGCATTGAAATCTTGTCATAAATTTTGTCATTCAAAATCACCAGCGTCCACACAGCCGTCCAGCCCAAGCAACATACCACGGGCGAAAAGTAACTGGTATTTCCGCCGCCTGACAGGGATCGAAAGCAGATGGCGCAGGTAACCGTCAAGGGCAGCACAAACTGAACCATCATATCCCAGATCCCCACCTGTATCGTACAGGCACTGACCGCGAAAAACACGCTCAGCAAGAAGACGTCCGCCATCCCAAACAGTGTGAGCCGGGCAGCGTAAATTTTACGGAGGTTAAAGCAGGCCGCCTCCTCCACCTCCATGGAACCGCTGGTCCGGTTTTTCCAAAGCTCGGGGAGAAGCAAGATCCCGAAGCAGGCAGTCAGCACGCCCATACTTCTCCTGGCATATACACTGCTGTCAGATAAATACAGAATCAGCCACAGCGCCGCCAGTGTCACCCCCTGGGCCGCCCACCACCGCTTTCGTATATACGCCGCCTGCTGATACAGAAATTCCAGCCATGAGGTGTCTCTCCGACTTTCACTTTCCCAAAATGCCTCCTTCGATTTCCTGATGGTTTCCTGCAGCCGGTTCTCGTCCGCCGTCCTCTTTCTTTTTTCCATGCCGTAGGATATGAGTTTCTCTTCTATTCTCATTACCCTTCACCTCCCATTTCAACGCTTCATCCCGCATTTTTCTCCGCTTGCATTTTGCCTAACCGCTTTTCCTCTACTCGCTCAACGCATCTCTTAACTTCTTTTTGGCCTGGTTCAGCCGGTATTTCACAAGGGGAATCCCAATTCCCAGGATCCCTGCGATTTCTCTCTGCTTCAGGTTCTGAAAATAGCGAAGAATCACCACTTCCCTCAGCTCATCCGGAAGCTGCCCGAGCGCCTGTTGGATATTCATCCGGCAGTTCACGCATTCAAAGGGATCTTCTGCATCCTCCCGGATTTCTTCCATCGGAAGCTCCTGTTTCTTTTTTGCCGCATCCCGGCACAGATTCCCCGCGATCACGTACAGGTAGTTCGCCAGTTTTCCCGTATGCCGGTAGGTGGGCAGAGATCGAAAAAAAACGCTCAAAGGTTTCCTGGGTCAAATCCTCCGCCAGTCCATACACTGTTGTGTGATGACAGCAGTAACTCAGTATCGGATCATAATATTTCCGGACAAATTGTTCCATGGCGGCTTCCTCTCCGCCCTTCATCCTGCGAACCAGAAAAAATTCTCCATCCACGTTTTTCTTCCTCTCTCTTTTCTGAAAGTACTTT
>DBFBJF010000377.1:0-3326 GCA_048203265.1 Candidatus Merdiplasma sp. | reverse complement strand
TCAGACCCAGAATATCTCCCAGCTTCAGGATTTCATCTCTCACGGCCTTGATAAAAGCTCCGGAATTTTCCCCGGACACATTGGTGTTGGCATACTTCACCAGCTCAAAGATCACGGAAATGGCATCGGCCGTGTTCAGATCGTCATCCATGGCCTCGTCAAACCTGGTTTCAAAAGCTTTCACTTCCTCCAGTGCCTGGCGCTCCCCGTCGCTCATCTCTCCGGAGGACGCATTCTCCTGAAGGAATTTCAGATTATCCACTGCGTTCACAATGCGCTCCAGAGCATTCTTGGAAGCCTCCATCAGCTCCGCGCTGAAGTTGAGAGGACTTCTGTAATGGGCGCTGAGCATAAAAAAGCGCAGCACCTGCAGGTCATATTTCTCCTTAATATCCCGCACGGTAAAGAAATTGCCCAGGGATTTGGACATCTTCTTATTATCAATATTCAGGAATGCGTTGTGCAGCCAGTAGCGGGCAAAAGGCTTTCCATTGCAGCACTCGCTCTGGGCAATCTCGTTTTCATGGTGGGGGAAGATCAGATCTTCGCCGCCAGCGTGAATGTCAATCTCCTCACCCAGGTATTTTTTCGCCATCACGGAGCATTCTATATGCCATCCGGGCCGTCCCTGGCTCCAGGGTGACTCCCAGTAGGGCTCTCCCTCCTTCTTCGGCTTCCAGAGAACGAAATCCAGGGGATCCTCCTTCTGGTCCTCTCCGGTCACCAGCAGGGAACGGTTTCCGCCCCGCAGATCATCCAGATTTTTGTGGGACAGCTTTCCATACTCTTTGAATTTCCTGGTGCGGAAGTACACGGTTCCGTCCACATCGTAGGCGTATCCCTTGTCAATCAGCTCAGAGATCATCTCCACCATCCCAGGGATTTCCTGGGTGGCAAGGGGATGGGTGGTGGCGGGCCGCACATTCATATCCGCCATGTCCTTCTTGCACTCCTCAATATAACGCTGGGCCACCTCCTGGGCACTGGTCCCCTCCTCGATGGCCTTGGCGATGATTTTATCATCCACGTCCGTAAAGTTGGACACATAGTTTACCTCATAGCCCTTGTGCTCCATATACCGCCTGGCCGTATCGAACACGATCATGGGCCGGGCATTTCCGATGTGAATCAGATTGTAAACGGTGGGGCCGCACACGTACATGGAAACCTTTCCCGGTACCAGGGGCACAAATTCCTCTTTTTTCTTTGTCAGCGTATTGTATAATTTCATCAGCTTCTCACCTTTCCATTTTCGCTGTCTTTAGTCTATGCAATCTGCTCTTTTTTGTCAATGTTTTCGCACTATTTTCCCTCAGACTGTGAATCGTAACCTCAGACCACTTCACAGATCATGGCCTTCAAAAAAGGATCATCCTGCTCCAGCCAGCGGGGAATCCGGGCAATATCCAGATTCTCCTCCCGGGGGATTTCCGCCTCCTGTAGGATCTCCGCTGCCCGCCAGATGCCGGAGATTTGAGAGACATCCTCCGTGTCCATCATTCCTGTTTTGCGGGCTTCTTCTCTCCTTTTCCCTTTGGGTGCCGCTCCCGGATCCTCGCTTTCCGGACGCCCTATTCTTCCGCCCTCCGGCCCAAGCTCCACCCAAAACAGTCCTGCGTTTTCCGGTATGATCTCATCTTTTACTTCCCACAGAAGTGTCTGTTCCTCCTCCGTCCGCACCCGAGCGAGAAAGCTCTCCAGATTCACAATGCGGGCCATCATGGGCGGGAACTTCTCCTTTTCCGTACACAGCCCGAAGCAGGGCCCCTCCCGGTCAAAGCAGATTCGCAGTTCTCCCCCCGAGGCCCGCTGCTGCCTTTGCAGATCCCGGTAGTACGCCGCGGAGCGCAGGGAGAACAGTTCAAACTGTCCCGCCAGCCTTTCATTGACCCGCCGGGAAAGCTGTTCCAATAGCTCATCCGAACAGCGGCAGGCAGACCGCTGCTCCAGGGCATCCGGTTTGATTCCACTCACTGTCTCTTCCTCCCAGCGCCACTCCCAGGTCCGCCTGAAACCGTAGGGAGTATAGATCGCCTCAGCGGCGGGCATAAGGTAGGCAAAAGGTTCTCCTCTCCGGTTTAGTTCTCTTAAGGCCATTCGAAGCAGGGTTCCCATGATGCCCTGGCGGCGGTAGGACTCCTCCGTGGCCACCGCCACAATGTAGTGGATGGTCAGTGTCTCCCCCCGCCAACTCACCTGACAGGGGTTCAGGTGAACCATCCCATGAATCCCACGCTGGTCCAGAGCCGCGTAAATTTCATTTCGCGAGGCTTTTTCTCCGTAATAATAATCCACAAATTCCTTTGTATCCTCAGAAAATACCGTCTCGTACAGCCTGCGGGTGAGGCAATGCTCCTCCGGTTTCAGTCTGCGGAAAGTGAGTTTCCCCTTTTCTCCCGCCATCTTCTCTACCGCCCGCATCCGCTGCATCCCCCGCAGCCCTGGGACCCGTCAAACATCACATCTGAAGATACCAGATCCATCAGGGGCAGCAGCAGGCAGATGGCCTGGGCGGAGATTCCCTCGCCGCTTCCGGTAAAGCCCAGCCCCTCCTCTGTGGTGGCCTTGATGCTCACCTGATTTGTCTCAATGCCCAGCGCTTTCGCCACGTTCTCCCGCATGACCGGCAGATGAGGCATCATCTTAGGCCGCTGGGCAATGATGGTGGCGTCAATATTCTCAATCACGTAGTTGTGCTCCTCCAGCAGTTTTCCCACCTGCTCCAGCAGGGCAATGCTGGAGATCCCCTCATACCTGGGGTCTGTGTCAGGAAAATGCTGGCCAATATCTCCCAAGGCTGCCGCCCCCAGAAGGGCGTCCATAATGGCGTGCACCACCACATCCGCGTCCGAATGTCCCAGCAGTCCCTTCTCGTAGGGGATCTTCACCCCACCCAAAATCAGGTCTCTTCCCTCTGTCAGTTTATGAACGTCATATCCCAGTCCAACTCTCATGGTTTTCTTCCTTTCTTCCGAAACTGTCCGCCTGCGCTGGCGTGCTGCTCTGCTTGCGCTCCCTTGCTGCTATCCCCGTGCAGCATACCGCAGACCGCCTTCTTCGAAGGCGCTTCGCTGCTTACGCTGCCTTGCTGCTTTCCCGCGCAGCATGCCGCAGACCGCCTTCTTCGAAGGCTCTTCGCTGCCTGCGCAGCTTCTGTCTGCGGCTGTGTGGGCGTTCCGCCCACACCATCCTGGTAAATCAGCCCTTAGCATATAAATCTGCACGGGCTTCTTTCCCAGTCTTATGCTGCGCTGAACTTTTCCTTATCATATCATTATCCCACAGATTGGACAAGAAAATCACTGTTTTTATTTGCTATGTAAAAT
>DBFBJF010000376.1:0-4131 GCA_048203265.1 Candidatus Merdiplasma sp. | reverse complement strand
ACATATTATAATACAGACACAAACAAACGAGGAGAGAAACGAAACCATTTCTTGAGAGATCAAAACAAGAAAAATCCGAAAGAACAGGAGGTACGGACCACCGAAAAAGTAAAGTAACACCCCAAAGAGTTTAAAGAAGAGGTAAAGTCCAATGGGAACTACAGAAACAACCGAATAGAAAAGGGTATCAATGACGAGAAAGTTGATACCCTTTTCTTTGTGCGCGATACGCCCGGAGGACGAACGCCGTGCTTGCACGAGCGGGCATCCGACGGGCAACGGTCATCGAGTGGCAATGCCACGAGATGAGCGAGGTATTGTGATGATCGGGTAGGGGAAGAAATCTTCCCCTATCCGATCAAAAATAGCCAGGATTCTTGCCGTGGAAAAGTTTTTGATTTACTATGTATAATTTCCGGGGACAACCTCATATATTTATTGAGACAAGGAGGGGAGGCTATGGAGAAAGGAGAAAGCGTGATGAAAATTTTTCCGACCCGTATCCGGCAGGTACTGGACCGGGCGGGGATGGATATAGGGTATCTCCAGGAAATCCGAATGCGCACCGGGCAGCCGCTGCTGTGCATTTACAGGGGAAAGGAATATTTTCTCTCCGAAAATGGAGCCGCGGAACCGAGCGGGAAACACTGCGTGATCGTATCCGGCAAGGATCTGTTGGAGACCGTATCCTATGTGTCCCGCTATTCCCTGTATGCGTTTGATGAAGAGCTGAAGCAGGGGTACATTACCATTCCCGGGGGACACCGGGTAGGAATTGCCGGAAAGATTGTGATGGAGGGACAGCGGATCCACTGTGTGAAGTATATCTCTTTTCTGAATGTGCGCCTGTCCCACGAGAAAAAGGGCTGTGCCAACCGGATATTTCCCTATCTGGTCAAAAATGGCAGATTTTGCCACACCCTGATTATTTCACCACCCAAATGCGGAAAGACCACCCTGCTTCGGGATATTATCCGTCAGGCCTCCAACGGCAGCGGACAGCTCCGGGGCCAGAATGTGGGGGTAGTGGATGAGCGGTCTGAGATTGGAGGCTCTTACCGGGGAGTGCCGCAGAATGATCTGGGGATCCGCACGGACGTGCTGGACTGCTGCCCGAAGTCGGAGGGAATGATGATGCTGATCCGCTCCATGGCTCCGGATATTGTGGCGGTGGATGAGATTGGAGATTACCGTGACAGCCAGGCAATAGAGGCAGTCTTTCACTGCGGCTGCAAGCTGCTTGCCACGGTTCACGGAAGCTCAGTGGAGGATATCAGAAAAAAGCCGCTGCTTCAGCGCCTGGTGCAGTACCGCTGTTTCGAGCGGTACATCGTGCTGGACAGCGAAAAGGAAGTGGGCCACGTCCGGGATATTTTTGATGAACGGGGGACCAGACTGTATGGTTGAGTTGAAGGCTGTGGGAGCCGTCCTGGCGGCGGTGTCTGCTGCCATGCTGGGGTTTGCTCTGGGAAATGACCTGAAAATCCGGGTGAGACTGCTGCAGGAGTTCTACAAGGGAATTGTGACGATACATCAGGAGATGGATTATATGAAAGCACCCTTGGAAGAAGCTCTGCAGCACGCCGCGGCCATTTTGGAGGAGCCCCTTTCTTCATTTTTTCGGGAGACGGGAATGATGCTGGAGAGGCTTCCCGGTACTCCCTTTTTTGGTGTCTGGGAAGAAACGGCGCAGAAATATCTGGGGGAGGCCGGACTTTCCGGGGAGGATCTGGAACTGATCGGCCAGCTGGGCAGACAGATGGGAAGTCCGGAGGCCGTGGGAAACGGGAATTTTCTCTCGGTCTATGAGCGGAGGCTGGAGGAGCTGACGGAGAGAGCCCAGGAGGAATACAGAAATAAGGCGCAGCTTTATGGCAGGCTTGGCGTTCTGGGGGGCATCTTTCTGGTGATTGTGCTGATCTGAAGATCCGGCCCATGTGACGGCGCTGATCTTAAGAACCGGCTAGGCGCATAGAACCACGCTTCGATGGATGGAGTGTTGTAGAACGGAGACAAAGGGGGAGGCCATGAGCGTAAATCTGATATTTAAAATTGCTGCGGTTGGCATACTGGTATCAGTTTTGGGCCAGGTCTTAAAGCACAGCGGGCGGGAGGACCAGGCATTCCTGACCAGCCTGGCCGGGCTGATCCTGGTTTTGTTTTGGATTCTGCCCTACATTCAGCAGCTCTTTGAAACGGTCCAGTCACTGTTTGCGCTGTAACAGCGGAGATTGAGCGGACGGAGGAGGTGAGGAGATGACAATGCTGAAAATAGGATGTCTGGGAATATCCGGTGTGCTGTGCGCTCTGCTGCTGAAGGAAATAAAATCTCCCTTCGCGGCCTTTATCAGCCTGGGGACCTGTATTCTGATCGCATTTTTCGGTCTGTACAAGCTGGACTACGTGGTGGACACCGTGTCCGCCATGGAACAGTACATTTCTCTGCAGACGGCCTGGTTTGAAATTTTGCTGAAGATTACGGGAATTACGTATCTGGCTGACTTTTCCGCCAATATGTGCAAAGACGCCGGATATTCCTCCATAGCGGGGCAGATTGAGATATTCGGGAAAATATCGATTCTGGCCATCAGCTCTCCGGTTATCCTGGCTCTGGTGGAGACAATCCATTCTTTTTTGAGCTAGACGGATGGAAGGGAGGACAAGCCTGTTGAAGGAAGGGCAAAGGGGGACAGTTCCCGGATGGCTGATCAGGGTGGGTATCGCGTTAGGCTGTGCTATTCTGGCGGCGCTGGCAGGAGCGGGAAGCCTGTCCGGTGCGGCGAAAGAGGCGGAAGGAGGGGCGACGGATGCGCCATCCCAGGTTCAGGACACGGAAGCCTATGATATGAGCCAGAAGGAGAAAGAGCAATGGGGCGAGGTGCTGCTGGATGAGGTGGATTTATCCCAGGCTCAGCAGAGTCTGGATGAACTGTTGGGGGAGGAGCGGTTTTCCCTGTCGGAGGCGGTGGGGGATCTGCTGACAGGGAAGATTCCCTGGAGCCTGGACACCGTGAAGAGCATTGCTTTGCAGGCTTTTTTCGGGGAGATAGAGGACTATAGGGAGACCGCGGTGTATCTGCTGGTGATCATTGTGGTTTCCGCAGTATTTTCTAATTTTGTTTCCGTCTTTGACAAGGGACAGATTGCCGACATCAGCTACTATATGATGTATCTGCTGATGGTGACACTGCTGATGAAGGTGTTTTCCAGTCTGAGCCAGGTGGCTGTGGGAGCGGTCTCATCCATTCTCAGCTTTATGAGCGCTCTGCTGCCGGCCTGTCTGATAACCATCTTTCTATCCTCGGGCAGTGTGACCGCCATGGGTTTTTCACAGCTCACACTATGGGCTATCGCCGGAGTACAGTGGCTGATGAACACCCTGCTGCTGCCGGCGGTACAGATTTATATGATTCTGCTTTTTATCAATCAGATGATGAAGGAGGATTATCTGTCCAAGTTCGCGGAACTGATTAAGACTGGAATCTTGTGGAGCTTAAAGACTGTGATGGCTCTGCTTCTGGGCATGCAGGCTATCCAGGCTATGATTGCTCCGGCAGTGGACCAGCTGAAAACATCAGCCATCAACAAGGCGGTGTCCGCTATCCCGGGAATTGGGGGCGCTTATGAGACTGTGGCGGAGACAGTGCTGGGATCCGCGGTGCTTTTAAAAAACGCAGTGGGAATAGCCGGAGTGGGAGCCCTGCTTTTTGTGGGGCTGGTACCGGTGGTGAAGCTGGCCTTTGGGGTTCTGCTCTACCGCCTTCTGGGGGCGGTGGCCCAGCCGGTGACAGATAAGCGGGTGGCAGAGTGTATCGGAAGCGTGGCGGAAGGAGGGGAGCTTCTGCTGAAAATCGTGATTCACGCCGGAATTTTGTTTATGGTATCTCTGGCGCTGATCACCATGCTGATACGGGGATGAGGAATCTGTATGAAAGAAATTCAAGAGTGGCTGGGACAGATTGTCTGTTTCTTCTGTCTGACCACAGTGCTGCTTCATATCATACCAGATACCGGATTAAAGAAGTATGTCCGCTTTTTTCTGGGACTTTTGTTTATTCTAGTTGTGATGGGGCCGGTGGGAAAATTTGTGGGCATGGAGGAGTTTTTGGAAAATTTTGAGCTGGAGAGCCT
>DBFBJF010000375.1:0-2736 GCA_048203265.1 Candidatus Merdiplasma sp. | reverse complement strand
CAACAGAAACGGGGATACAGAAAGCCTGAAGTCCCTCACCGATGGCTGCTGCTGCGTCAGCAGCTCTTCTGCAGCCCTTCTTGATGGCGATGGCTGCACCTACGATGTAAGCCCAGCATGCGTTTTCAAAGCAGATGGGCTGGATGCCTTTGATCTGGTTGTATACATCCAGACCTACATCCTTAGTGATTTTCTCTGCCTCTTCCAGAGAAGCAATTCCATAACTATTTAAAGCAGCATTGATCTGATCAATACGTCTCTCATATGATTCAAATAAAGCCATTTCCTGTTACCTCCTTCAATTACTCTTTTCTGGGATCAATAATCTTTACAGCGTCTGCCACACGGCCATACTCGCCCTTTGCCTTTTCCCATGCAGTGTTCGGATCATCACCCTTCTTGATGAAGTCTGTCATCTTGCCAAGGGAAACGAACTGGTAGCCGATGATCTGATCGTCAGCATCCAGAGCAATGCCGGTTACATAGCCTTCTGCCATTTCGAGGTAACGGGGGCCCTTCTTCAATGTGCCGTACATCGTACCAACCTGAGAACGAAGACCCTTGCCCAGATCCTCCAGTCCGGCACCGATTGCCAGACCATCCTCAGAGAATGCGGACTGGCTTCTGCCGTATGCAATCTGCAGGAACAGCTCTCTCATAGCTGTATTGATGGCGTCACAAACAAGGTCGGTATTCAGAGCTTCCAAAACGGTCAGACCCGGAAGAATTTCTGCTGCCATGGCTGCGGAATGAGTCATACCGGAACATCCGATGGTCTCAACCAGCGCCTCCTGGATAACGCCCTCCTTTACATTCAGGCTCAGCTTACATGCGCCCTGCTGCGGTGCACACCAGCCAACACCGTGTGTAAAACCGGAAATATCCTTAATCTCTTTCGCCTGAACCCATTTCGCTTCTTCTGGGATCGGGGCAGCGCCATGATGGACACCCTGTGCTACCGGGCACATTTCTTCTACTTCACGTGAATAAATCATTTTAAAACTCCTTTCGATCGTTGATAGCGTAACCGCGGCCAGTCTCCTCCGCTGCTCTCCGGCGGCGAAACCGGAGCGTCAGGATCCTGCCCGTTTGGAATTATTCTCTCACAAATTGACAAATTAGTCCAGCATTTTTTCAATAAAATGCAGCCCTGTGGTTTCTATTCACAGCCGTTTCAGAATTGACAGCAGTTGTGTCGTGCTTGCACGTAAGCATCTGTTGTCAATTCTGGAACCAGACTGCGAAGCAGTCGCCCCGCCCACATGAGCAGTCTTAGCTCCGTAGGAGCGGGACTGGAGCCTCAAAGAGGCGATGAGTGCGCATGCGGGCGGGGTGGCTGTGAATAGTAAACTCCCTGTGGAGGGAGTGCTATAAAAGCGCCTTTCTGCGGGCATCAATGTACTGGATCAGCACATTCATGGTCTCCACAGGCCCCAGCCTGCTGCTGTTGATACACAGGTCATAATTTCTGGAGTCTCCCCACTTAAGTTCACAGTGACTGTTATGGTACTGTTTTCTGCGCCGGTCCTTCTCCTTAATAAAGTCCTCCGCTTCCTTTTGTGTCTTGTGGTAAAGCCTCATGATACGCTCCACTTTTTTGTCCATGTCTCCCAGGACAAAAATGGAAATCAGTCCTTTATATGGCTTTAATACGGTCTCCGAGCATCGTCCCACAATCACAAAGGATTCCCCGGACTCCGCCTTCTCCTTCAGAAAATCAAACTGGAGCAAAGCCAGGTTGTAGGCCGGTGAGCTGTCCATACCCCGCACATTCCGGTTGAGCAGCTTGCTGCGCTTCACCTCATCATGTTCCCGCAGTTCCTGGCTGTCCAACCCCTTTTTGCTGGCAATTTCATCCAGCAGATTATGGTCATACAGCGGCAGATGGTAATGCTCTGCCAGATTCTGAGCAATCTCATGGCCGGCGCTTCCAAACTCCCGGCCCACAGAGATAATCATCTGTTCCATACTGTTTCCCCCTTCCTTACAAATATCTCACATAGATCAAAACCATGGAGAGTAATACTACAATTATGGTGGCGGGCGCCATGGCCTTGCAGTATCTTCCCCAGCGGATCATATGTCCCTCTTTTGCCGCCGTGGCAATTCCCACCACGTTGGCGGAGGCTCCAATGGGTGTGGCGCTTCCTCCAATATCCGTTCCGATGGCTAGAGTCCAGGCCAGAACAGACAGATCCACTCCCTGGGTAGCCGCCAGATTGCTGATCACCGGAATCATGGTTGCCGCGAAAGGAATGTTGTCAATAAAGGCGCTGGCAATCGCGGAAAGCCAGATGATAATGGCCACCATCACACGAATATCTCCGCCGCTGATGGTTCCGATCACGCCGGCCAGCAGCTCCAGGATACCGGTCTCCTCCAGGCTTCCTACCACTACAAACAGCCCCACGAAAAACAGCAGGGTTTTATAGTCCACCTTTTTCAGCAGAGTGATGGCCTCTTTTCCCGCCGCAATCAGGGTAACCACAGCGATAAACACACCGATACAGGAAACGGTAAGGCCGGTCTGGGCATGAGTAACCAGCAGCACCACCGCGCAAAGGAAAATCACACAGCTGGCCGCGAATCCCTTTTTGCTTGTAATCGCCTCCTCCGGCTTCGGGTAAGAGGAGGGATCCCGGTCAGTCACCGCACCCTTCAGCAGCTCTTTTTTAAAGATGATATAAAAATAGATCATCACCGCCACCAGGCAGATCAACGCGATCAATCCCGTAT
>DBFBJF010000374.1:0-3990 GCA_048203265.1 Candidatus Merdiplasma sp. | reverse complement strand
ACTCACAGACACTTCATAGGCTACCCGCTTCTGAGTCGTCTCATCATCCAGCCGCTTCACATACTCCCTGCTCTGAATTCTGCCCCAGATCTGTACATGGCCCCCCACCTCAAATCCGGAGGCGAACCGGGCGTTTCTCCCCCAGCAAATGCAGGGAATATAATCCGATTTTCCGTAGGGCCGGTTCACTGCCAGCAGCATATCCGCAATCTCTCTTCCCAGCGGAGTTCGCCGGTAAACCGGCGTCTTGCAGATGTAACCGTCCAGAAAAATCTGGTTGCTCTTAACCTTCTCGCTCTCGTCCTCCACAAAATTCACTTCCCTGGCAAAAATAGACAGCATCAGTCTGTTTTTCTTTTCCTCGTGGCGGTTGTAGGAGCGGAATTGTCCAAAAATCTGAATCATTTCTCCCTTATAATCCTGGGTCACATCAATCAGCCTCTCCGAAATCATAACCGGGATGATGTCATAGGATTCACTTAATCGCTTCACAGAAATATCCATCATGTAGAAGCCCTCTCCGTATACCTCATGGCTGAAGGTAAAATCGGAAATGATCTCCCCCATAATCGTCACCTGGTTGTTTTCAATGATCTGATAATGTTGTGTATTGTCCGGCATAGTCACAGTTCTCCCTTCTTCGAACAGCCGCGGCTCCCGACAGACGCCCCGGCCGAAGTGTCTTTTTCGTATTTTGGTATATATTATGTGTATTCTCAGGCCGGAAAAATTAGAACTGATTTGAACGGAAATCGGAAAGAGACGATAATTGACGGAAGGCAGAAAACCGGGCGGGAACCCATTATTTTTGCTGAAATGCTTGTTTTCTTCAATAATTGTGATAAAATGGCAAAGGATTACGAGATAATAATATAGAAGGAATGCCCATCTGTGAGTGATAGAAAGGGAAGGGAATTTATGATCAGAGAAGACATCAGAAATATTGCAATCATCGCCCACGTGGATCATGGCAAGACCACGCTGGTGGACGAACTGCTCAAGCAAAGCGGCGTATTCCGCGCCAACCAGGAAGTGGCGGAGCGGGTTATGGACTCCAACGATCTGGAGCGGGAGCGGGGCATCACGATCCTGTCCAAGAACACTGCCGTTTTCTATAAGAACACGAAAATTAATATCATCGACACTCCCGGCCATGCGGACTTCGGCGGCGAGGTGGAGCGGGTTCTAAAGATGGTCAACGGCGTCATCCTGGTGGTGGATGCCTTTGAGGGGGCCATGCCTCAGACGAAATTTGTACTGAAAAAAGCCCTGGAGCTGAATCTTCCGGTTATCGTCTGTATCAACAAGATCGACCGCCCGGAGGCACGCCCCAACGAGGTGATCGATGAGATTCTGGAGCTGTTCATCGATCTGGACGCCTCCGATGAGCAGCTGGACTGCCCCTTCATCTTTGCCTCCGCCAAGGCCGGCTACGCGGTGAAGGATCTTGCGGACGAGCCCAAGGATATGAGTCCCCTCTTTGAGACCATCCTGGATTATATCCCGGCGCCCCAGGGAGACCCCGACGGCCCCCTGCAGGTTCTGATCAGCACCATTGATTACAATGAATATGTGGGCCGCATCGGTGTGGGAAAAGTGGACCGCGGCACCATCAAGGTCAACCAGGAGGCTCTGCTGGTAAACCATCATGATTCTGCCAAAAAGCAGAAGGTGAAAATCAGTAAGCTCTACGAGTTTGACGGACTGAACAAGGTGGATGTGCCCTCTGCCACCATCGGCTCCATTGTGGCCATCTCCGGCATCGCAGACCTGCACATCGGTGACACCATCTGCGCGGTGGACTGCCCGGATCCCATTCCGTTCCAGAAGATCTCCGAGCCCACCATCTCCATGAACTTCATCGTAAACGACAGTCCTCTGGCCGGGCAGGAAGGAAAATACGTTACCTCCCGCCATCTGAGAGACCGTCTGTTCCGGGAGCTGAATACGGATGTCAGTCTCCGGGTGGAGGACACGGAGGATACGGACACCTTCAAGGTATCCGGCCGAGGCGAGCTGCATCTGTCCATCCTGATTGAGACCATGCGCCGGGAAGGCTATGAGTTCGCGGTCAGCAAGGCTGAGGTAATCTACCACTATGACGAGCGAAACCGGAAGCTGGAGCCCATGGAGCTGGCCTACATCGATGTACCCGACGAGTTTGCCGGCACGGTAATCCAGAAGCTGAGCCTGCGCAAAGGGGAACTGCAGGGCATGAGCAAAACCTCCGGCGGCTACACCCGCCTGGAGTTCTCCATCCCCTCCAGAGGGTTGATCGGCTTCCGCAATGACTTTATGACGGACACCAAAGGCAACGGCATCATCAATACCATCTTTGAGGGCTATGCCCCCTACAAGGGAGATCTCCAGTACCGCAGCCAGGGATCCCTCATCGCCTTTGAGAGCGGCGAGGCCGTGGCCTACGGTCTGTTCAACGCTCAGGACCGGGGCACCCTATTCATCGGCCCCGGCGAGAAGGTGTATGCCGGCATGGTTATCGGCCAGAGCGGAAAGTCCGAGGACATCGAGCTGAACGTGTGCAAAACCAAGCATCTGACCAACACCCGTGCTTCCGGCTCCGACGATGCCCTGAAGCTGACTCCCCCCAAGATCCTCAGCCTGGAACAGGCTCTGGAGTTCATCGACACAGATGAACTGCTGGAGGTAACCCCCAAGAGCCTGCGCATCCGCAAAAAAATCCTGGATCCCACGCTGAGAAAGCGGGCAAACATGAAGAAAAAGCAGTAAAATAAGGCGGCCGCCGAAAGCAGGCTTGACTTGTTCCCTCCATTCGGAGTTTCAAGACCATCCCCTTTCGGCGGCTGGTTTTATGATTTGTAAGCTTTTGCTTTTATTATTCGCTTCCTCCGCATTTCCTCGGATATCTCGATCTCTCACTTAATATCCCGTTCAAAAGTATCGAAAGCGAATACGATAGGGATCCTCTGCCGGGTCAAACAAACTCTCATACTCCTCCTCTGTCAGCACTCCCTTCAGCTCTTCCTGACTCTCCTCTGGCACCACAGCATGGACACAGTCTAAAAAGCACAGCCTGGGGAACAGCACGCACCACCAGTTTCTTCCCTGGGCCTTCCCCAGCAGGATCCTCAATGCGGTGTATCGCCCTGCCGGAAAGGTGCAGTTTCCATAGCTTTTCTCCGGGAATAAACTCTTCCCCAGCTCTGCCTCTGCCTCATAGTCCGCGCCATTCTCTCTCAAAATCTTGGAGGCGCAGTCCGCAATCTGGGGAAGCAGCTCGCCAATCCTTTGCTCCATCAGCTCCAGGTCTCCCAACTCCTCCTCCGTCAGTTCTGCCTCCAGCCACTCCAGCACACCATCCCGCACCTTCAGCTTTACCGCCTGGTCTGCCTCATCGTCACTGTTTGCCAACACATGAAAACGCAGCACCTGGCGGCTGATCCCCTGCTGCAGCCTGGCGGCCTCCACTCGCTGAACCGCTGCGCTGAGCACCCAGGCCACCGCCATGATCCCCAGAAAACACCACACCTTCATATGAGAAACCATTCCCCGCCTCACTCTGCCGCCCATCCTTTTGATTATCTCCAAAGCCCTGCGCCTCCATTTCTTCTGTTATGGAGGAGTATGGGCTGATTTCGGAGGGAATATACAAAAAATCCCCACCCCGGAGAGAAGTTCCATGTCGGAGGATAGAACTTCGTCCGGGGTGGGGATTAATTTAATGCAGGGTATTTATTTTACAGTTCTTCTACACCGGAACAAACAAAAATCCAATCACTTTCCCAGCGACCTGTAGAATAATTGTATAGTCTCTTATACAAATTACCATTCATTACCTTATAAACCCATTCCTTTATATCTGTTCTAGGCTGTATGTCACTCTCTTGATTCATCTCAATTGGCACAACAGTCTCGGCCATTACTGGTAAAACGGGTGACATAATCCCCATTAAAATACTTATTGCAAATACTTTTTTTATTTTGTTCATCATAAAGTTATTCATTTTCCTC
>DBFBJF010000373.1:0-3358 GCA_048203265.1 Candidatus Merdiplasma sp. | reverse complement strand
TCTCACAGAGCACCGGAAGGCCGATATAGCGCTCCACATCCTCGTCAGTCTTCAGGGTATCGTTCAGCAGCACCCGGATGACGCACACCGCGATGACCAGAGCCGCGGCAAGGAAGCCGCCCATCAGCGCATTTTTCGTATTGCTGGGAGACACCTTCTGTGGCTCCTCCACTCCTTCTTCCACGATCTGGGGAGTCACGGAGGAGACCAGCTCCTGGATCCGCCAGATACAGACCTCATCCAGCTCATTCACAATCCGCATAGCTGTCTGGGGATCCCCTGCCGTCACCGTAATGCGCAGCATTCGGGTATCCGTCGGAGTGGAGATGGAGATGAGATTCGCCAGGGATTTATAGGAAATATTCAGTCCCAGGTTGTTAATCACTTCCTCCAGCACCGGGCGGCTCTTGATAATCACCGAATAATCCGCTGTCAGAGCCTCTCCGATCTGCAGATCCGTCAGGGAAGAAATCGCGCCGCTGATGCTGCCGCTGCCTCCGTCAATATAAATCAGAGATGTGGAGGAATAAGTGGGGCTGATCATGAAGTAGGAGTAGGCTCCCGCCGCCCCCATCCCGATCACTGCCGCCAAGATAATCAGCCACAGCTTCCTTCTCAGCGCCCAGAAAATTTCCTGCAGATCAATGGTGTCCTCTTCCTGCACCGCCTGCTGTATCCTCTGTTCTGTTTCCATGTTTCATCCTCATCCTTCTATGTATTTTTATGCAAATGGGATTCGCTCACCCGTCACCACGCGCAGCGCGTTCTTTCCGCAGACTGTATCCGCGTACTCTCTCCCGCACAATTTGCTTATATAGGACCAGCTCTTCTTCATCTGGGGCCTGCGCCTTGTCAGATCATGGGCGTCAGTGGCCACAAAGTGAATATACCCGCGCTTTAACAGGGTGCGGACATAACGGCCTCGCAGCAGTTCCTGTCCCCGCAGCACTGTGTCCGCGTTCATCTGAAGATACACCCTCATCTGAAGCAGCGCCTCCACCTTTTCCGGCTCATCCAGGCAGGCATATCGCTCAATGTGAGCCAGAATCGGATAAAATCCGCTGCGCTGCAGGTTGAGCAGTCCATCGCTCATGGCGGAGAAGCCAACGCCGGAAGAAAATTCGGTCAGCACATAGCGGCTGCCGCACATGGTCCATACTTTTTTTTGCAGGAGCAGTTCCTCGATGCCCTGTCGGTACCAGATCTCGCATCCCGGCAAAACCCGGATGCGGCTATCGATCTGTCCGGCGGCTGTCTGAACCGCCTCCAGGGCAGCCTGCCAGCGGTCAATTCCCGCTTTACCTTTCACCGGATGGTAATGGGGAGTGGCGATGATGGTTCGTATTCCATCTCTCCAGGCCAGTTCCAGCATACGTCTGGAAGTATCCAGATTCTCCGCGCCGTCATCTACTCCGGGAAGGATATGGCAGTGCATATCACAAATTCTTTCATTCATGGTTAATTTCGTTCTCTATGTGACAATTATGAAATATTTTTAATTCGTAGTCAATTATACATTAACTTTTGTATGTTGTAAATACCATTCCATTGAATTATCTTTTATGAAAAGGAGGTCGAAATGTTTGGGGAAATTGTCAAAAAACTACGAAAATCATACGGACTAACCCAGGTTGAACTGGCAAAACGGCTGAACGTGACGAAACAAGCGGTTTCCAACTGGGAAAACAATAATATACTTCCGTCAATTGATATGCTCATCCGTATTTCCGATTTCTTCTCGGTCAGCTGTGATTTCCTGTTAGAAATGGATCATAGAAATTATATAGAAGTAAAAGGATTGACGCTGGAGCAGATTGCCCATGTACAGCAGCTCATCAACGATATCCGTACATAGTCCCTTCCAGCGTCAATTTTATATTGATACTTATTCGATTTACCTTATATTTGCTTTTTGAAATGCTTCCTATTATATATAGCAGAATCACCTTACCGTCTCAGCTGCTGAGCCAGGGGCGGTTCCACCTTTTTTCTGGTCAGTTCTACCAGCTCCAGCTTTGTCATATCCACCACATGGGCCTGAACGGGATCCTGCCGCAGGCAGTTTCGCAGTTCCTCCATCACGCTCTGTCTGGATTCCTCCCGCTCCATGTTGATGAAATCCACGATGACTATCCCGGACAGGTTGCGAAGGCGCATCTGTCTGGCTGTCTCCCGGGCTGCTTCCAGGTTGATTTTCAGGCAGGTTTCTTCCTTTTTCTTTCCTCCCACGCTTTTGCCTGAGTTCACGTCCACCACGGTCAACGCCTCCGTGGGCTGAATCACCAGATAGGCGCCCGATCTCATCCAGACACGCTCTGACAGCGCGTCCTCCAGCTCCCGCTCCAGGGAGTAGAGCTTGACCATGGGCAGCAGATCGTCCCGGTAAAGGACAAGTTTGTCGGAAAGTTCCCGGTCCTGTTCCGCAAGAAAAGCGGACGCCTGCCGGTACAGCTCCTCGTCCTCCACCATGATCCGCTCCGTCTCCGCCTTGTGAAGAGACAGAAGACGCTTCAGCCAATGGGGCGGCGTCCGGTACAGACAGGAAAAACAAGTGCGATGGATGGAAGTGGTGATGATGCGATACAACTCCTCCGCCAGCCCCATCAGCTCTCTCTCCACCACTGTTTCGGAAACAGAGGCGGCATTGGTGCGAAGCACGATGCCTGGGCTTCCCAGCTGTCCCAGATCTCCGGATACTGTTTGCAGAAGTTTCTCCCCCAGCGTCTTTAGCCGCTCCCGCTCCGGAGGCGGCAGTTTTCTGGAGACACCCACTCCCGGATGGCCCAAATCAAGGATTACATAGCTTCCGGACAGACTGACGCCGGAGGTGAGAGCCGCCGCTTTCGTCTTGATGGCGTCTCTGGAGACCTGAACCACCAATTCATCTCCCTGCTGTATCTCAGGGGAGGAACCCTTTTTTATATAGAAGGGATTCCTCAGATCCTCCAGCGGAAGGTAGCAGACCTGGCCAGGCTTTATCTCCACAAAGGCCGCCCGGATATTTTTCACCACTCGCTGAACTCTCCCCACGTAGATGTTCCCCAGGATAGCGCCCTGCGTTTCATCCCCATGGATCTCCAGCGCATGGCCGCTCTCATCCAGAAGAAATGTTATGATTTTCCCCCTCATGGGGGTGATGCAGCATCGGTTCATTCCGCCTGGCCTCCCGCTGCAGAGGGAGGCTGGACCTCTTCCGAAAACAGATCCTTCTCTGTGACCGGCTCGCCCAGATCGTTCAGAGATATGAATCGGTGTTTTCCCTCTTTTCCCAGATCAGCATAGACTTCCTCCCGGTTCACCTCCAGAGCAAAGGGCTGTACCTCATACCCTTTCCACTTCAGATAGGTTTCCATCACCA
>DBFBJF010000372.1:0-12026 GCA_048203265.1 Candidatus Merdiplasma sp. | reverse complement strand
TTCAGCAGAGCGCAGCTCCATTCCCACCCATCTCATGGGCGGGCATTTTCATCCTCTACACGGCGGATGGTTCCTCCGCCTACCACCACATCTCCATCGTAAAGCACCACCGCCTGTCCCACGGTGATGGCCCGCTGGGGTGTCTCAAACGTTACCTGAACCTGCCCGTCTTCCATGACCACGGCCTGGGCAGGGGCCTCCTTCCCATTATACCGGGTCTTTGCCGTCACCCGCACCGGCTCCGCAGGCGGTTCGCAGGCGATCCAGTTAAAATCCCCGGCTGTCAGCCGGCTGGCGTACAATCCCTCCTCCGGGGAGAGCACCACCCGGTTCTGTTCCATATCCTTTCTGCACACGTAGAGGGGCGCCGGCAAAGAAAGCCCCAGTCCCCGGCGCTGGCCGATGGTGTAGCGGATGATACCTCGGTGTGTTCCCAGCACTTTCCCGTCCCGGTCCACGAAATCTCCTGCCGGATATTCTTTCCCCGTGTATTCCCGGATAAAATCTCCGTAATCCTTCCCGGACACAAAGCAAATGTCCTGGCTGTCGTGCTTTCTGGCGTTAGCGAACCCGTACTTTTCCGCCAGCAGTCTCACCTGTTCCTTATCTTCATATTCCCCCAGAGGAAACCGGGTGTGGGAGAGCTGTTCCTGGCTCATAAAGTAGAGCACGTAGCTCTGATCCTTGGCCCGGTTGGCAGCCCGCAGCAGCAGCCAGCGTCCCCTGTCTTTCTCATAGACGATCCTGGCATAATGTCCGGTGACAATCGTCCCGCAGCCCAGTTCCCTGGCCCTCTGATATAATTTTTCGAACTTCATATATCGGTTGCAGTCAATACAGGGATTTGGCGTGGCACCGCTCTCGTAGGCGGCCACAAACCGGTCAATCACCTGGCCGGCAAATTCATCGGCAAAATTCGACACGTAAAATTTCATGCCCAGGCGGTACGCCACCTGCCGGGCATCCTCCGCGTCATCCAGCGAACAGCAGGTATGGCCGGCTGTCTCTTCCGTCGCCCGTCCACGGAACAGTTTCATCATCACACCCACGCACTCATAACCTGCCTCACAGGTCAAAGCAGCAGCTACCGAACTGTCCACGCCGCCGCTCATGGCAATCAATGCTTTCTTTTCCATCCTTCACCTCTCGCAGTCCCGTCTCTCACAAACCATTTTCCATCTGGTTAAAACACATATTGGGACAGACGATGAAAAGCCTCCTGTACCCTCTGAAGGGGCAGCGCCAGATTCATGCGGATGGCGCACTCGCCGTGGAAGGGCCGTCCGTCCTGCCAGGCAACTCCCACATCCCATCCTGCCTTCAAAAGCTCGTCCAGAGTCTTTCCGTTGGCTTGACACCAGCCGCTGCAATTCAAAAACAGCATATAGGTTCCCTGGGGCCTGCTCACCTGTATCCCGGGAAACTGTTCCCTGATATAATTCCAGGCAAAATCCACATTTTTTGTGAGCACCTGGCGCAGTTCCTCCAGCCACTCCTCTCCCTCACGGCAGTAAGCCCCCATCAGCGCGTACATGGAGCAGAGATTCATGCCGTTGTAATGGGTTTTCCCACTGACCGACCGGACCCGGTCCCTCAAAAGGGGACTGTAAATAATATGATAGCTTCCGATGAGTCCCGCCAGATTAAAGGTCTTGCTGGGAGCATACAGGGCCACCGTGCGCTCCCTGGCATCCCGGCTCACGGACTGTGTGGGAATGTGATGATACCCCTCCAGAGTCAGATCTGACCAGATCTCATCGGAAATCACCATGCAGTCATTGTCCCGATAGATTTCCATGGCCTGCCCCAGCTCCCAGCGTTCCCACACTCTTCCGCAGGGATTATGGGGGCTGCACAGCACAGCCGCATGGATATGGTTTTCCTTCAATTTCCGGTCCATATCCTCAAAATCCATCCGCCAGATCCCATTTTCATCCAGCTTCAGAGGGCTGTGGACAATCTTATATCCGTTCCCCTCGATGCTTCCCGTAAATCCAATATAGGTGGGACTGTGAACTAGCACACAATCTCCCGGCGCGGCAAAAGCCTTCAGCGCCGAGATCAGGCCCCCCAGCACTCCATTCTCGTATCCGATACACTCCCTGGTCAGTCCGCTCACCCCGTTGCGCTTCTCCTGCCAGCGGATAATGGCGTCAAAATATTCCTCTCTGGGCTCAAAGTAACCAAAGGCCGGGTGCCTCATCCGGTCAATCACCGCCTTCTGCACCGTGGGTGCGGTGGGAAAATTCATATCGGCCACCCACATGGGAATGGCGTCAAACCCCTCTCTAGGTGCCCCGGGCGCCCCTCCCGGATTTTTCCCCAGTCCGTCCACCGCCAGGGCATCCCTGCCCTGCCGGTCAATCACGGAGGTAAAATCATATTTCATAAGTCAGCTTCCTCTCTCACTATATCGACAATAAAAGCCGGAATCAAGTGTATCACACTTTTCCGGCTTTGTCTTCTCTTTTATCATTCCAATCCCATTACTTCGTCCACTGGCAGTGAGCAGACCACCCCGTGGGCCTCCGTCTTTAATCCGCAGGAGCGGCAGATAGCGGCCATCACCTCCGCCTTCTTATCATTTGGAATAATAATCATAACAAAATCCTGTTCCTCCTGGATGGAGATCCCGAAATACTGTTTTACCTGCTCTGATCCTCTGCGACGCCCCTTCAGAACCGTACCGCCTCTGGCTCCGGCTTCTCTGGCTGCATCAACCACATCATCGCTGTACCCGCTGGCCACGGAAACCCATATCATGGAATACATGGAATGTTCTTTCATCTCTTCCCTATCTCCTTCCAAACCTCGTTTGATGATTTCTCTGTTTTCTTCATTCAACATACGAAACATAGGATTCTGAAGGCCGGTAATCGGAATAGTAACCACGATTCCGCCTCCCCGTTTCTTAAAAGACATTTTCCTGCTCAGCTCCTCAAATACTTCCTGCACCTTGAACTTAGGCAGAAAGCTGATGGTGAGCAGACGGGCCGTTCCGCGAAATCCAAGGATATCCATAATCTCCGAGGGAGCGGTTCCCTGTCCCCGGCACCGGTAGCTGATGGGAATATGGAGAGAATCCATCACCCGATTGATTTTCTTCTCCTCTTCCATATGTGTAACGGAAATCATCATGCGGAACGGTACCTTTTTTTCTTCCAGCACATGCATTTCTTACTCCTCCTCTATCTCAACCAGAACATCATCGTCCGTCTCTGGCAGTTCATTCTCCGCGGAAGCGGTAACCTTTGCCTTGCGGGAATAGAGCAGCCCCATAATCTGTATGGCAATCAAAGGCGCCAGGGCCACCAGAGCCACCACGCCAAAGGCGTCTGTCACCACATTTCCTCCCAGTGCTGTGCAGGCTCCCATAGCCAGCGGCAGCAGAAAAGTAGAGGTCATGGGACCACTGGCCACACCGCCGGAGTCAAAGGCAATACCCACAAAGATCTGGGGAACAAAGCGGCTCATCAGCAGCGCCGCAATGTAGCCCGGTACTATAATCCAATAAATACTGATTCCTGTCAAGACTCGAATCATGGAAATCGCCACCGCGCAGGCCACACCGGCGGACAGCGCCAGGTTCATAGTCTTGTGGGAGATCATGCCTCCCGTAATCTCCTCCACCTGATCGTTGAGCACCTGCACTGCAGGCTCCGCCTTCACGATATAATATCCGATCACAATGCCGATGGGAATCAGCAGCCACTTTGTGGCTCCGTCCGCCAGGCTGCTTCCCAGCAGATTTCCCACAGAGGCGAAGCCCACGTTGACGCCGGTGAGGAACAAAATCAGCCCAAGGATCGTGTAGACGAAGCCCACACCCATTCTCAGAAGCTGGCGTTTCCGATAGTTATGGGTGAGAAGCTGAAAGACAAGAAACACTCCCACAATGGGAAGAAGGCTTACCAGCACCTCATGGGTATACTGGGGAAGCGCTGAGCCAAACAGCTTCACCACATCCTGGGTCGTCTCCACGGAGGCGATCTCAATGGCCGTGTACACCGCGTCTGTGGGATGGTAAAAAATTCCCAGAAGAAGCACCATCATAATGGGCCCCACGCTGCACAGGGCCACCAGGCCGAAGCTGTCGCTCTCACCGTGCTTATCGCTTCGGGCCGCCGACAGACCCACCCCCAGAGCCATGATGAAGGGCACTGTCATGGGGCCTGTGGTCACGCCGCCTGCGTCAAAGGCCACCGCCACGAACTCTGACGGAGTAAATATGGACAAAATAAACAGAAGCAGATACAGCACCGCCAGCATCTTGGACAGGCTGACGCCAAACAGGATACGCAGCACCGCCACCACCAGAAACAGGCCCACGCCCACCGCTACTGTGTAAATCAGCACCATATTTGGCACGGAAGCCACCTGGTTCGCCAGCACCTGCAGATCCGGTTCCGAGATGGTGATGAGAAGCCCCATCACAAAGCTGACGCCTCCAATCAGCCACAGTTTCTTCTGGCTCATCAGTTTTCTGCCCACGCCCTGCCCCAGAGGGGTCATGGACATCTCAGCGCCCAGCTGAAACAGGCCCATTCCCAGAATCAGAAGAAGAGCTCCAGTCAAAAACAAAACCAGAGTTCCCACTTCCATGGGGACAAATGTGACACTGAGCAGAAGTACAATTCCCGTAATCGGCAGAACGCTGGCCAGCGATTCTTTGATCTTTTCTTTCAGTTTCTCGTTCAACGGGTTCGACCTCCTTTTCCATTTTTCAAGTGCCGCCCCGCGTGCCGCAGGGCCCGGGTCAGCTTCGGTGCTCTGGGAAACGCTGATTAAAGCGCTTTCTCTGGGAAACGCTGATTAAAGCGCTTCCTTAGAGAGTATCCGCACAATCTGCTCCTCGATTCTCAGATACTCCTCCGAGTCCTTCGCTCCCAGTGTTTCAAGAATTTCTGCAACATGCATAATCGCGTCCTTGTATTTCTCCTCAAACCGGAGAGCACCCGGCGCAGTCATCGATACCTGCACCTGCCGGCTGTCCCGCGGATCCGGAGTCCGGACAATCAGCCCCTTCTCTTCCATATGCTTCAGCAGCGCGGCAATCCTGGCCGTGCTCACGCACATTTCTCTGCTCAGCTCCCTGGGATATACCGCCTCCCGGTGGGCTCTCAGATAATCCAACACAAAAAATTCTCCTCTGGTCAGCTCATTCAAATGCCGATTCAGAGGAAAATGCTCCAGAGCGGCTTTCAGTCGCATCAGTCGTTGGGCTGCATCAATATAATCCATCTCACATCACCCTTAAAATTACTAACACTGTTAGTAATCATAACATACTTTCATTTTCTCTGTCAATAAGCGCTTCTCCCCATTTTTTGACAGAATATTGCCAAGGAAACGCTCTCATCAGCGTTTCCCCAAAATAAAAGAAGGGGCTCCCCCCTTCTCTCTGTCTGCGGCAGCTTCCCTTCAGAGCAGAATCTACACGCAGCGCTGCCGCATCATTCCCGTTTGTCTGTCATATGCCTCCAAAGCCTGTCCCATGAGACGGCTGTCTGTGGGATACAGGCAGGCCTTCCCACCGATCTGCTGATACCGCTCGCTCCCCCTGCCTAACAGCAAAATCAGGGTTGGCACAGGGCTTGTCCCTGCCATAGCCACTGCCCGCTCCACCGCCTCCCGGCGCTCAGGAACGCAAAGAACCGGACACCCCGTCAGTTCCACGTATCCTCTCACCTCCCGGGCAATGTCCTCCTGACACTCCATCCCGGGATCGTCGCAGGTGATAATCACCTGGTCAGAGAACAGTCCGGCGATAATCCCCAGCTCCTTCCTGCGGTTTAACGCCTTTCCTCCCGGGCATCCGAACACCGTGATAATCTGCCGGTACTTATCATATTCCTGAAATGCCGCTGAAAACAGTTTCTCAAAACTGAGACGGTTATGGGCGAAATCCACCACTCCGCAGATATGGCCGTCCCGGCTGAAGAAATTCTCCATCCTTCCGGGAACCTTCGTGTCCGCCAGTGCTTCCTTCATCACCGCCGCCGGGATACCGTACACATACGCAGCGGCAATGGCAGCCATGGCATTCTCTATATTAAAGCTCCCCTTCATCCCCAATACAAAACGTTCTGAAAACCGGTCGCAGTTCACCCGGAAGGACACTTGCTCCCCGCTGACCTTCACATCGCTGCAGCGCAGATCCGCCTGCGGATTCCTGCCAAAGGTCACCACCCGTCCCGCTTTCCTGGCTGCCCGCAAAATCCAGTCCGCCCGGTCTGAATCCAGGTTAACGCAGGCTGTCTCAGTCTGGCGGAAAATGGAGAGTTTTGCTCCAAAATAATCCTCAAAATCCACGTGCTCCCTGGGACTGATGTGATCCTCTGAAATATTCAGAAAAATGCCCACCTGAAACTGAAGCTCCCGCACCCGCCCGTATTTCAGGGCCTGGCTGGAAACCTCCATGGTGGTATAGCGCACTCCCGATCTGACCGCATTGCCCAGCATCTCATGGATGGCCGGAGCCTCCGGCGTAGTCATCACCGCTTCCCTGCGGCTGATGCCGTCGTAATTCTCCACCGTGGAGATCAGCCCTGTCTCGGGCCGGCCGTGGGCTTCCTCCCACCGGTCCAGCATGGCCTTCAGGTACCAGGCGGTGGTGGTCTTCCCCTTGGTGCCGGTTATACCGGTGAGTTTCACTCTGCCCGGCTCATATCCGAAAAACTGCGCGGAAACCACTGCCATGGTTTTCCGGATGTCCGACACAATCAGCCCCGGCAGCTCCTCCGGTGTCCCGATGCGGGATTCACTGAGGTAGGCGATGCTCCCCCGCCTGGCCGCCTCCTCCAAATATTTCGGCAAAAAGGCTTCCCCCTTACAGATAAACAGTGTATCCCTGACAGCCCTTCTGGAATCGCAGGTCAGCCAGGCAATCTCCCTCTGAGGCAGTTCCCCCGTCACCTCCAAAAGCAGGCCCCTCTCCTGCAGCTTTGCTTTTACATCCGCCAATGTCAACATGGATCTCTCCTTTTTCCTCCTCCCCGGATTCTGATCCGGCGTTCGGCTTTTCGCAGGACAGACACAGAACGCTTCCTTTCGGCCGCCCCATGAACGCTGCTATTTATTAGACGAAAAAAACGGCCAAAAGGTTTCAGCCGTTTCAACTTTTCGTCCAACGCCCTTCCTTTTTTACTATAAAGGAGAGCTGTATCGGATGTTTCTCAAACCTGTATCCATTTTGTATCCATTTTTATCCCCTCATTCAAGAAGAGCAAAATCGTTCATCCACTCATCAAAATTAATCTCCATTTCCGGATAATATCCCTCCATTTCCCCCAGCATCCTCAGGATGCGATCCAGCCAATGTTCCGTCCCGTACATCACCGCCACTCCTGGTCCCGCATCGGTCATGATCAGCCGCCGGAAGCCCTCCGCCTCCAGTGTCTCATAGTTTAACTGAATGGTTCCGTTGATTCCTTCGTCCCTCGCGAAAATTCCTTCTGCCTGCCCCGGCTGCCAGGACCAGGAGAGGGCCTGGCACACAGCAGCAAAATCTCCCTCTGGCTGTTCCGGCGCATTTCGGAATACAGCCGCTCCATTCTGTTCATATGCCCGGTAAAGAGCCTGGATGGAAGCATATCCCATCTCTCCCGCCATCCAGTCATACACTTCCCTGGTGCCGGAGACGGACAGATAATAGATCATATCCTTCTCCATATCAATCACCGCCGTCACCCGGGGATCCAGGATACGCACCACAACAACCCGCAGATTTCCAGGATGATCCATGGGATAAATATTCAAAAGTTCTCCGTCCGCTCCCCCTGCCTCTAACACCTCCCGCAAGTCTCCCGGCACCTGGTCCAGCGGAAGCAGTCCGGCCTCCTTCCATTGCTCCAGCAGGGTTTTCCACTTTCTCAGCACTTCCACCTCTTCATTTCCCACAATTTCTATAGCATACGTGTAGTCCATCTCATTCCCATAATTTTTCAGCAGTTTCATGCTGCTGACAATGTCCAGGAAATCCGTATTCAGAAACTGAATGTCCTCCCGGCTCTGGAGGGTCACCTGCCCGGCAAGCTGCCCATCCTGCCAGGAGCTGTACCACCCGGGAAAAAACCAGGCCAGGACCACCGTCACCACAAGGCCTGCTATTCCTCCCACGTATCCCAGGATACTCCGGGCGCTCCAGCGGTGTTCCCTGCCCTCCTTTCTTCTACGTTTCCGTTCCATTGCCTTCGTCCCTTCTCATTCTGACATTTCTTCCGCTCTCTGTCTGGCCTCGCCTTTCCCTGTCAAAGCGTACCGTCACCCGCATACCCTCCCCGGGCTCGCTGTCAAACATCCAGACGGCACCATGAAGTTCCACAATTTTCTGGCACAGAGCCAGCCCCAGCCCAGCGCCCCCCTCTTTTCTGGCCCGGGATTTGTCCGCCATGTAAAAGGCTTCCGTAATCCGGGAGAGTTCTTCTCTGGGAAGCCCCCTTCCTTCATCCTCCACCGTAACCACATAGCCGCCTCTCTCCCGGCGCCAACCCTCCACAAAAATGCGGCCGCCCTCCTGGGACGCCTTTCTGGCATTGTCCGCCAGATTCAAAAACAGGGAGACCAGCAGCTCCCTGTCACCGTAAATGACGCCGCCCTGCAGCTGGAGAATCATGGTCATTCTTTTTTCCCTCAATGCCGGAAGAAGAGTATGTTTCACCTCTTCCAGCAGCTCCGGCACCGGAATTTCCCGGAAAGCGATCTCTCGCTTGTCCGCCATAGCCAGCTCCAGCAGTTTGTAGGAGAGACTTTGAAGTCGTTTCCCCTGCTGATGGATATATCCGGCACACATGTCCGTCTCTTCTTTTGACAGCTCCATCTGACGAATCGTATCCGCGTAACCGATGATGGAAGTGAGGGGAGTCTTCAGCTCATGGGCAAAGGCCGCCGTGAATTCCTCCTGGCGGCGCACCTCCAGCTTCAGCCGCTCCATCTGCATATTCATAGCCCCCGCCATCCAGTTAAAATCCTCCGCCAGCATTCCCACTTCATCTCTGCTCTTAATCCGCACCCTGGTATCATAGTTTCCCCCGGCGTACCGCCTCACTGCGCTGGAGAGACGGCTCATATTCCGCATCACCAGAAACAGTACCAGCATAATCACTCCGCCCACCAGCACAGTCAGCGCGATCACCCCAATCCGATACCTGGCATAAAGGGAGTCCCGGTTTCGGAAAACATCCGTAATATCCCTGGTAGTCTCAAAATAAATGCCAAAACTGCTGCGGCTCACCACCACCAGATAGGCCTGCCGGTTCTGAAACACAATCTCATAGCCCACATTGTTCTCTTCATCCAGACAGCTCATCAGTTCATGGGGCACCTGCCGGACATTGTCCTCATAGAGCACTGTCCCATCCTCCCCATAGATCCGGTAGCTTCCCCGCTTACTCCCCTGCTTCCGGGTAAAGCTCTCCACCACCATCTTCGCCGTGGTCTGTTCCTGCTGTTCCTCAGAGAGGGCATTCCAAGTGAGCTCATAGGAATTCTGGAACATCTGGTTCTCCATCACGCCCCGCTCTGCCTCCCGCCCGATCCCACTGTGAAAACTGTCCTCCACAATCCAGCAGCCAAACACCGTGAGAACCAGAACAAACACCGGCGTAGTGATAAAAAATAATTTCCAGGATAATCTCATCCCATATCCTCCAGATTCCCAATCTTACACCACCAGACGGTAACCCACCTTATAGATGGCCACAATACAGTTCTCCAGTCCCAGCTTCTTTTTCAGCCGCTGCACATGCAGATCCACCGTCCGGCCGGTTCCGCTGTACTCCCCGCCCCACACATTCTCATAAATCGTTTCCCGGTAAAGAGCCCGGTTTTTGTTGCGCACAAAAAACAGCAGCAGATCGTACTCCTTCGGTGTCAGTTCCACCTCCCGGCCCCTCCGACACACAGTCCGGGAATCCGGATCGATCTCAAGATCCAGCAGGCAGATCCTTCCCTGAGTCTTCCTGCAGCGGCGCAGCACTGCCTCCACTCTGGCCAGCAGCTCCGCAATGTCAAAGGGCTTTGCGATATAGTCCTCAGCTCCCAGCCGCAGCCCCTTCACCTTTTGCCCTGTCTCTCCCATAGCGGTGAGAAAGATTACCGGAATATCCATGGATTTGGCATACTCCAACACCTCATAGCCATTCAGCTTCGGCAGCATAATATCCAGCAAAATCAGGTCGAAGGTTTCCTCCTGGATCCGGTTGGCCGCCTCCTCCCCGTCAAAGGCTGTTTGGCATTGATACCCCGCCTTGCTCAAATTCATCCGAAGCAGATTGGAAATGGCTTCCTCATCCTCCACAATCAATATCCGTATCATTGTCCTCTCCCCCCGGTTTTTTGCAGTCTGTTTTCCCTGTTATTTTACCCCGGTCTTGTATCTTTTTTGTATCCACGCATAAAAAGAAACCGCCGCAAAACGAAATAGCAACGGTTCCTTCTTCCTTATTCTGCCATCTGGCTGTCTCCCGTGGCATAGTCAATGGTAATCCCGGGCTGTACGTTATAGACGAACACATGAAAGCTGACGCTCTCTCCCTGGTCTTCCACGGAATAGCCCTCCATCTCCACACCGTCCGCCACCAGATCCTCCCCGGTAAAAACAGGGGTAACCCGGTAAAGTACGTGGCCGCCCGTATCCTGCACATAGTCTGCCACCAGGTTTTCAAAGGGCAGCATTCCCTCCACGTTCATATATCTGGTTCCTGTAATCAGATTTCTCTCATTGGCATTTTCCCCGGTCAGCTGATACCCGATGAGATGGCAGCGGTTGTACAGATATTCTCCATCCACGATGTCATAGGTGGCGGTCTGCCATCCCGTGGGTTTTATCTGACTGATGCTCTCCCTCTCCCCATCCGGCATCAGATCCTGCCCCACATTGGCAAAAGCTGTGCCGCATCTTCCCAGACTGTCCAGTGGGCTGTACTCCTCAAAGGACGCTGTGGTCATATCTGACTCCTGAAATTCCGGCTCATTTCCGTCCACGGTCACATAGGGCACCCCGTCATACTGGGGAATTTCCTCCAGGGACAGCGCGGTCTCCCCGGTCCATTCCCGATCTGTGCTCCAGTTCTCCCAGCCTTCCGGGAAAAACAGCTGCCGGTCGGGATCTCTCACTGCCAGAAAGATGCCGAGGATTACCGCCACAGCCAGAAGCCCCGGCGTCTTTCTCAGCTTTCTTCTGGAGAAACGCTTTTTACCGCTCCTTCTGCCGGCGTTCCTCCTGTACCCGGCAGTTTTACCCGGGTGTCCGCCTCGTCTGCTCATGTTCTTCTCTCCTCCGTCAATCCTCATCTGTATCGTCGTTACTTTTCACAGCCGTCTCAGAATTGACAGCAGCTGTGTCGTGCTTGCACGTAAGCATCTGTCCTGTCAGCGCAGCCACTGTCCCAGCGTCTGGCACAGCAGCTTAAAGTCAATGGGTTTGGACACGTGAGCGTTCATCCCCGCCGCTGTGGTGGCCGCAATATCCTCCGCAAAGGCGTTGGCCGTCACCGCAAGGATGGGGATATCCCGGGCGTCCGGCCTTCGCATTGCCCGGATCCGTCTGGCCGCCTCACAGCCGTCCATCTGAGGCATCTGCATATCCATCAGAATGGCATCAAAGGTATAGGGTTCCGACTTCTTAAAGCACTCCACCGCCTCTTTCCCGTTCCATGCCTGGGTAACCTTCACCCCATTCATGGTCAGCAGCTCTGTGGTAATCTCCATGTTCACCTCATTGTCCTCCGCCAGCAAAATATGGCGTCCCTTCAGGAACAGCGATGTCTCCCCGGATTCCTTTTCCTCTCCGGCAGCGTACACTGTCTGCTCCTGGGCTGTGGGGAAGGGCAGCACCACGGTAAAAGCCGTTCCTTTTCCCAGTTCGCTGTCCACATGAATCTCCCCGTTCATCTGTGTCACCAGATTTTTGGTGATGGGCATTCCCAGTCCCGTTCCCACGGTCCTGCGGGCACTGAAGCGTTCTTCCCTGGCATACGGTTCAAACAGATGGGGAAGGAAATCTTCCGACATACCCACGCCCGTAT
>DBFBJF010000371.1:0-5171 GCA_048203265.1 Candidatus Merdiplasma sp. | reverse complement strand
TTCTCCCATCTCGTAATGATTTTATCACGCTTTTTTGGTTCTTTCAGTATAGCAGACCTTCTTGTCCTTTACAACTTTTCCCCGCAGAAAATATAGGAAACTTCTCTGTTTTGAATTATTTTTTCACAATATTTTGGTATTTTTGCCGGGTTTTATCAGATAAAATTAGAATAACAGCGGACAAGCGCAGAAAGAAACGGAAGGAGGGATACCAAACAGGCAAGCTTATCAAAAATGTAAATTCATTTCAAACCATTTATTAAAGGAGGCGAAAGCATGAAGAAACACCCAAAAAAACACCGGCGAGGTTTTATCGCCGCACTGCTGGCTCTATGCATGATTTTTACCTGTATGTCACCGATGTTTGCCCTGGCCGAAGAGTCCGGTGGAAATGAGGGACTAATGGTGGGTGTGGGAATTGAACAGATCACTCCCACATCCGATATGTACCCCATGACATGGGGAAGCGGCAATCGGGGCTACGCATTTATCGGCGCCATCGAGCACATTTATGTCCGCGTAATCGCCATCAGCAATGCGGGGGAAGATGTCTCCCCGGAAAACACCGCATTGATTGTTGCCTTTGAGACAGGCAAGGGGCCCTATCCGCCCACCATGATTGACCTGCTCAGTGAGGAAACCGGCGTGGCTGAGGAAAATATTTTCTGGTCCACCACCCATGTACATTCCACCCCGGAAATCAAAAATGCAGACTGGGCGGATGCGCTGGATATGGAGATCCGGACGGACGATCCCGCCAACACGTTGGCTGATCTTTCCGCCAGAAATAAGGCCAGATGGGGCGTGATGCTTCAGAAGCAGCTGGTGACAGCAGCTCAGAACGCCATCGACACCATGCGTCCGGCCGAGGTATCTCTGGGAACCACAACCAGCAATATTAATGTAAACCGTGATACCCAATACTCCAACAATCTGGTGCAAAATCCCTACGATCCCGAAGGCGAACTGATCCCCGGAACATTGGAGGGCTACAATGGACAGGGCTTTTCGGATAAGACTCTGACAGTCATTGAATTCCGCGAGAGAACGGAAGAAAAGGCACCCATTGCTTTTATCGTTCACTATGCGATGCACAACGTACTGCTGTACGCCAATGACTACTTCAATCCGGAGTTCAACGAGGCACACGGCGTCACGATTGCGGATGAGTCCGACATCGAAGTGGGTACCTACGATCCGGAAAATATTGATAATACCGTACTCAGCACCAAGCTGGAACTGAATATGGCTTACTGCGATACTTATAAAAAGAATTACAGAAGCATGGAATCCTTGTCCACCGAGGACAATGTGGACGGGCTCACCTCAGCAAACGCAGCCGTTCATCCGGATATCGGCGGGCTGGTGTCCAAATATATCGAGGATAAGTATGAAGGTTCCGTAGCGCTCTGGATGAGCGGTGCAGCCGGAGATCAGAATCCTGTCCTTCGCAATACCATGAACTTCGAAAGTCCGGTCACCGGCGAAGTGCTGGAGATTCCCGTTGACGGCGGCATGATCGAACCGGCAGTTTACTACGCTTCCATCCAGTTTGTGGATGTGCAGAGAGCAATCGCCGACATCGAGGAAGAGGATGCCTTCGCTTCCGATACCCCCATCAGCTTTACCTGGGGGACCAGTGAGGTAGATCCCATTGATGAACTGTATTATGGGACAGACAGCAGTACCGGCGAGGCGCTGGATCCGGTGCCCTACGATCCCATTCCTCTGTTTATGACCGTGATGCGCATCGGCGATATTACCTTCGCAGGCGTTCCCAGTGAGCTGTACAACGCCATCGGCGTCGCCATGAGAGACGAATCAGAGCTGGGCGATGCCCCCTCTGAAAATACCCTGGTGGTAAACCACTGCTGGACTCACGCCGAGGAAAATGATCATCTCAGCTATTATCCCGATGACGTGGCTATCTCCAACAACAGCTACCGCTGGTCAAAGAGCGTAAAATATCCGGAAGGTGTCATCAACGGCGCATTCATTGACCTGCTTGAAACCCTGTGGGCGGAGGCTGTTCCGGTGGAATAATCGCAAAGCAAAATTCATTTTCTACATAATCTCAGACAGGGTCGGGGATAGCTCACATGAGTTACCCCTGACCCTAAAATTTTGCATATTCCATACTTAAATTCCAAATTGAATCATGCTATAATGGATTGAAAATAAATGACCCTCCCGGTTTTCGGGCCAAAAATGTACAAGCATAAGGAGGCAGAAAAATGGATGTTTTAATTGTGGATGACGATCTCCCCTATCTGCGGTCGCTGAAAAATCAGATCCATTGGGCGGCGCTGTCCGTGGAACAAGTATATACCGCCGCCTCTGCCGCTGATGCCATAGCCCTTCTCTCTTCCAAGGCATCCATTGATCTGCTGATCACTGACATTGAAATGCCTAAAAAATCAGGTCTGAAATTGATCGAATGGTGCCGGGAGCAGCATCTGCCCTGCCTGTCCATTATTCTGAGCAGTTTTCCGGACTTTTCCTATGCTCAGCAGGCTATTTCTCTCGGTGTATTCGCCTACCTTCTGAAAACGGCGGACCAGACGGTTCTGGAAACCATGATCCGCAGGGCCGGCGCCGAGATCGTCCGCCGCCGGGAAACAGCTCCACCAGCCGAAACACCCTCCCAGCCCAGACAAATTTCGAAAATTCGCTACTATATTTCAGAGCACATTACGGAAACCATAAGCCGGGAAGCCCTTGCGGCATACGTGGGCTTTTCTCCCGATTATCTCTCCTCCTATTTTAAGAAAGAGACGGGAAGCACGCTGAATCAATACATACACAGTGAGAAAATCCGGTTTGCTCAGCGTATGCTCCTTCAGACGGATCTTCCGGTCAGCGTGATCGCCCAAAATCTGGGATTTGAGACCTCTTCCTATTTTACAGCCCTCTTTAAGAAGACAACCGGCATGACTCCGCGGGAATACCGCAGGCAATAACCGCCATTTCTTGTCACTGCTCTCCCATACAGTCATCGTATTGACGGCAGACCTCCTGATAAACCAGCTCCAGGCCTGCCTCTTTCATCTCTTTGAGCATCCTGTCCACATAAATGTCAGGATCCAGCTGTCCCGTGCCCAGTCCGTAATCATATTTGTCCGCAATGGCATTCACCGCGTCATTTTCGGCTTTTACTTTGGAATCATCAAACACAAAGCCGAGCGTCTGGGACTGTACTGCCGAGCGATTATAGGCATCCAGCTGCTCCCAGAGATCCGCATCTTCCCCTTCCCAGATATGGGTCAAAAACTGGTTCGGCACAATCCAGGCGGCATCATTATAATACCCCGCCGTATCCTTGTCCATCCCCTCCGGCCAGTTGATGGTTCCATCCTCCTGTACCTGATAGTGTACTCCCTCTATGCCGTAGGAAATCAGATTCATCAGATCGCTGTTCGTATAAAATAGATTCAAAAGCTCCATCGCCTTCTCCGGGTAGGGGCAGTCTGCCGATATGCCCCAGCAGTTCATGGTCAATGTGGAATCTGTCACAACCGGATCCTTTATTTTCGCCACCACCATGGGCATCTTGCAGTTGCTGCTTGCCTCATAATCTATCCCCGGCTTGTAAGCACAAACGTAGGAAAACAGTGTACCGGACTCCACCAGCTGATAGGCAGAGATGTTCTGCAGCCCCATAAACTCGTAAGTATAGCCGTTCAGATACCAGTCCCGGAAAATTTCCGCATTTTGGCGGTATTCTTCTGTGTCATATATATTCACCACCCTTTCGGGATCCGATGGGTACACCGCAAAAACCGTATTTGGAATTTTATCCACGTAGTACCGGTAGAAAAAAGTCCTCTGGCTGAAAAAGCTGCTGATCATGTTCAATTCCGGCTCGAGAGGCGCCAGCCATTGAAACAGCTCATCGAAGTCCTGATAGGAATTCAGCTGGGATATGTCGATTCCGTATTGATCCACAATATCTTTGCGCATGGCGATCCCCTGCCCCGCCACGTAGTCACTGACAGAGGGCAGATAATACAGTTCCTCATCATCCAGAAATTCCAGATTATTTTCTTCAAAAAGAGCAAGGATCCCGCTTCCATACTCCGGAAGCAGGTCGTTCAGCCGCAAAAGCCGTTCCTCCTCCAGCGACTCATGTACCAGGTCAAACTGTATGCCCTGGTTTTTCAGGAGTGCCATCTCCGAAGCCCGCTGGGAATCCGAGACAACCAGCCGCAGCACCGGGATTAAATCCATTTCAACCCCGATCGCAGCGCGGGTAATTTCATTGGCCGCCTCCTCCATCTTTGAAAAATCTTCCGGTATCTGGCTTTCAAAGATCACCGGAACTGTGAGCGTTATAACCTGTCCCTCCGTCTTTTTCTTCGCTGCTACAGCTTCCACTCCCGCATTTACTGTGAATTCCCCGGAGCGTTTTTCCACATACAGTCCTCCTGCGGTCAACAGCAGCAGGGCCAAAAACAATCCTCCCCAAATCCATCGTCTCATCCCGTCACCTCCCCGCCATTGATCTCCTCATGCTGCACCGGAAACACAAGTGTGACCAAGGTTCCCTCACCCCGCCTGCTGTGAAAACTCAGAGACGCTTGCTCACCGTAAATCAAATGCAGGCGCTGGCGCACATTGTCAATGCCAATACCATGCCGGTCTCCTGACTGATGCAGAGATTCATCTCTGTTCAGTTTTTCCTGGATATCTCCCGGCAGTCCCACGCCTGTATCCCGAATCTCTATGGTCAGGTATTCTCTCCCCTCTCTTTTCACACTTGACACAGATACCCGGATCTCCACCATTTCCCTTTCTTTGCGCGCATACTTTACCGCATTTTCCACAAAAATCTGAATGATCAAAATCGGGATCTCACAGTCCAGCAATTCTTCCGGGCAGGACTGCGCATACTGGTACTTGGTCTCGTGCTGGATACTCTGCAGCTGGAGGTAATTCTGAATATAACTCAGCTCTTCATCCAGAAGGACAAACCAGTTGCTGTATAAAATATACTGGCAATGCCGCAGCAGCAGATTGGTCATCCGCTCTACTTTTTCAAATTCCTGCTCCTGAGAAAAACTTCGAATAGTAAGCAGCGCATTCTGGAAAAAATGAGGCCGGACTTGAAGCTGATACAACTCCATCTGAGCTTTTTGCTGGCGAATCTTTTTCTCATAAACACTGATTTTTAA
>DBFBJF010000370.1:0-4582 GCA_048203265.1 Candidatus Merdiplasma sp. | reverse complement strand
GTGCTTTGCTTTTCTGCCCAGCACAGCCCAGGCGGCATCCGCGCCCGCCAAGGTGAAGAACCTGAAGGCCAGCGCCGGAGAGGCAACGGTAACACTGAAATGGAAGCGGGTTTCCAACGCCACAGGTTACTACATATACCGGGTGGATACCTCAACCAACACACTGACCAAAATTGCGACGGTGAATTCGGGGAAAACCACTACGGTAAAGGTGAAAAAGCTTACCAACAAAACCAAGTACACGTTCTGCGTCAGCGCTTTCCGGGAATCCGGTTCAAAGCGGTTGGAGGGCAAGAAATCCTCCTACGTTTCTGCCACCCCAAGGGCCACAAAACCTGCGGTTCCGTCCCTAAAAGTTTCCTCCTGCGGAAACAAGAAGGTGGTGCTGAAGTGGAATAAAGTGAGCAAGGCCACCGGGTACGAAATTTTCCAGAAAAATTCTTCCGGCAAATACGTATCCATCGGAACCACGAAAAAAACCTCCGTCACCGTAAAAAATCTGGAGAACGGAGTGTCCTATCAGTTCAAGATCCGGGCCTACCGGAAATCCGGCGGTGATACCAGAAATGGCAATCTCTCCTCCGCGGTAACGGCCAAGCCCCTTGTGGTTTCCTCCGGCGTGAGCTCCATTCATTCCATGTATTACAGTGCCACAGTAAGGAGCACTGTGCGGGCTCAGCGGACAGACGGGAAAGGCACCGTTAAGGTGACAGCCGGCACAAAGGTAACCGTTACCAACCGGGCATACGGCACCAGCACGGTACAGCTGAAAAACGGTAAAGAGGTGAAGATTTCCACCAGCAACCTGAATTGGATCTCCTGTGTTTACAATTCCAAAAAGGATTACTCCAAGGCGGTAAAACAGGATTATGTAAACTCTAAGGGCTACAGCAGTTCCACCAAGTATCTGATCTGGATCAGTCTGGATAAGCAGAGACTGTACCTCTTCAAAGGTTCTCAATGCAACTGGAAGCTGTACAAGACTTACAAGTGTTCCACCGGAACGGCGGCCACACCTACTCCGAAAGGGCAGTACAGGCTGCGCAGGAAAGAATATATGTTCTGGTTTGATGAGGACTGCTACGCATACTATGCCAGCTTCTTCTCCGGAAACGCGATCCACTCCTGGCTGCTCACGCCGGGTGACCGGATATATAACGACGGAAAGATTGGTTCCCCTGCATCCCACGGCTGTGTGAGACTGGCCGGAGCCAAGAACAGCAAGGCACAGTTTATTTACAATAATGTTCCCATTGGAACTACTGTAATCATCTACTAAGAAAACGCTGATGAAATCAGCATATTCCCAAATCTCAATTCGATTTGAATACAAAACGGGATGCCGCAGAAAGCGTAACTGCAATCTGCGGCATCCCTGTTTTATCTCCCGCCGAGGACATCCCCTGCGCACATCCGCAGATATCCCCAGCCGGTCTTCTCTTATCTTTTGACTGTTTATAGCTGCCCTGACATGTTGTTCAGCACCTGCCAGTAGTAGGCTGCACCTGCCAGGAAATGCCAGACCAGCAGAACGCCCGGCACCGCGAACTTGACCTTCTGGCCCGTACTCTGACTGATCTCCTCCCGGTTCTGAAGCAGTTCCTTCACATAAAACACGATGCAGAAGATCCACAACATGGAGGAGGCAAGAATATTTCCCCATCCGAAGTTTCCGTGGGACGCTCTCTTTCCCGTCTCCACAAAGGTCCAGGTGATCAGCAGTCCCATGATAAACTGCACGAAGGTGAGCTGAAACAGCTTATCCTTGAAGATCACCTTTCTCCACAGTATCATCACCAGGAACGGAAAGGCCATCTTCAGGATCAGGGAAAACAGCACCGAGGGTGCATGCATTTTGGCCACCTGGAAAAAGGAAATGGCGATGCCAGTCTCCCCCGCCTGGGCAGCCACCCCGCCTCCCAGAATATATATTTTCAGATACTGCCAAAGGAAAATCAGCAGGGAGGGAATGAAATACAGATGCTGTACCACCAGGCTGACAAAATTTTTTCCTCTTCCCCCGATCAGCCTCGCCAGCGCTATAATGCCGCAGGCAGGCAGATACACCATCAGAAAAGAAGGTTTGGTGATGGTGGACAGAAACAACAGCACCATCAGCACCAGCTGATAGGCTGTGGTTTTCTTTATCGTTCGCTTGCCCAGCCTGCAGACGGCATCCTTCTCCTGTGACCAGTAGTCCACCGTCAAAATCGTGATGAGAATCATAAAGGGCCGCACCGCTGTGCTGGTGGGGTTATGCCAGGGATTGGGTGTTCCCTGCCCCAGATAATAACTGCTGTTATAAAAGCGAAGATATAAAGGCCCTACCACAAGGGATACAAAGGCCGCCACGCCGGCCAGCCAGGCACTGTTTTTTCGGCCGTTCAGATACCGCTGGGCCAGCCAGATCACCAGGATGGCCGAAACCGCATTGAATGCCCCTGTGCAGATGCTGGCCGCCGCCTCAATGGATATGGGCAGACAGGCATAAAAGAGCCAGCAGACAAAATGCCAGCCGCAGTGGGTTACCTCCAGCACCATGTCCAGAGACAGCGCATGGTTCATATGGGCCACCACATCGCTGTTCTTTGGCAGCATGGTCTGTTTGTAAAACATGACACAGGTAATGATAAAAATCAGAACCGGTGCCACTGTGTACAGAGCAATCTTACTCTTTTTCTCTCTCGTCTCCATCTTTTCTCATTTCCTCCCCGGCAGGCTCCAGCCTGTTACCTAATTTTTTTCTGTCTCCCCGGGCCAGTCCACAATTCCGCCGATCTCCGTCACATTGATATATCCCATGCGGCAGAGTTTCCGGGCTGCTTCCTTGCTTCGCTTCCCTGTCCTGCAATAGACATAAATCATCTGCTCCTGATCGGTCAACAGCTCAGGAGCCTTCTGCTCGATCTCCTCATTGGGAATACAGATCGCTCCCGGAATATGTCCCGTATCGTACTCCTCCTGAGTGCGCACATCCACCAGGGCGTATCCCTGCTCATACTCCATATATTCTGCTGCCTGCTCCATGGTAATCTGCTCGTAGGGGAGCCCTCTCTCCGGCCGGAGTGTCCGGTATAGAATAAAAGCGGAAAAAATCCCCACCAGCGCCATGCAGGAGCCCACAATCCACCGAACTTTTCTTGCGTGATCCATCACTATTTCCTGTCACTTTTTCTGGAAAACCTTTCGGCTTCCCGTTTATTCCACCGGGCATCAAACCAGGCAGCCATGACTGCATGAATGTCTGGCGAGCGCCGCGTTAGCTTATTATACTCTATCTCTCCTAAAAAATCAACGAACGGACAAAGCCTTATCCAGTTAACAATTAGTGAAGCCCCAAAATCAGCACCCGGAACGCCTTCACTTTCCGCACAATAAACCGGGAAACCGGAATGGGCAAAAACGCGGCTGCCAGGAAACAGCACAGGGTGCAGACTACATAGTTTAATTTTAAAATATTCCAGAAAATCAGCTTTACCACTGTGTTAAACGGCTCCGACAAGATGTAAATATCCATACTCCAGTTTCCAAGCGTCAGAAATCCTCTTCCCACTTTTCCGGGATGCCGCTCCAACAGACAGGATAAATACATGCAGCACAAACTACCGGATACTGCCGTAACCAGCGTCACCGCTGGGACATCCATCGCAAAGAGCAGCGCATTCGATGCCGCAAAGACCGCCGCTCCCAGCACAAACACCGCCTTCTGTTCGAACCGGGACTTCCATTCCGGATAATGGCAGCGCACATAAATGCCAAGCACGAAGAAAAAGCCGTGCTGCAGCAGCCTCCCGGGAAGATCCGCCCAGTAGGCCGCCAGGGAAAGCAGAAAGGATGCCGCCAAAAAAAAACGCAGATTTTTCCTGGTAAGAAGCAGCGCGCAGATACAGGAAATCCAAAACAGCACATAGAGAAACCACAGAGCGGTGTTAGGGTTTTCCCCCAGTAGTATCTGCCAGGCTGCGGAAAAATCATAGGCCTTCACCGCATAGCGGGACAACACAAATTTCAGGGGCATATAACACAGTCCCACAAAAAAATAGGGGATCAAAAGCCGGAACGCCCTTCCCCTGATATACGCGATTTTTTCAGCGCTGCCCTTAAGGTCCAAAAGCTTTACCGCCACAAAACCGGAGAGAAAAAAGAACAGAGGCATATGAAAGCTGTAAATCACTGAATTGAGCACCTCAAACGCCGTATTGGTCTCCCCGGTCTGTTTCAGAGCGTGTCCCAGCACCACCAGCAGGATTCCAATCCCCCGGCAGATATCTATTTCCAAAAAACGTTCTTTCTTTTCTATTGTCAACTCACTCATTCCTCCCATCCGGTAACAGTGTATCAAATTTCTCTCTCTATTTCCACAGGATTCTTCTCCATGTATGTGTCAAGTAATCGTTGGCACTTTTCCTTTTTCTTTTGATGTTTGACTATTCCCTCTTTTTTCTGACTATTTCAAAGGCTCTTTCTCCTAACTTCCATGTCTCCTATGAACAGAACGCTGTCATAAACGCCTTCCTTGATGCCGTTCTCATCGCATTCAGCAATGGCATATGATGGGTGATGACATCAGCATATCTGTTTC
>DBFBJF010000369.1:0-4335 GCA_048203265.1 Candidatus Merdiplasma sp. | reverse complement strand
TTTCATTAATTATTACAAATTTGTTAAATCTTGTTACGGACTTATTGTAATTCATATAAGAGAGTTTGTCAAGCACTTTTACATGGAAGATCATGACACGTAAATGGTATGTTACTATTCACAGATGCTCCGCTGCCGTCTGGCCTCATACATGACGATGGCGGAGGCCACCGCGGCATTCAGGGACTCCACCTGGCCGGACATGGGGATGCGGATCCGGCAGTCCGCCAAAGCGGCGGTTTTCTCCGTCAGTCCCTGGCTCTCATTTCCAATCAGAAAAGCGCAGGGCTGCCGGTAGTCTTCCCGCTCATAAGAGACCGATCCCTCCAGATGGGCGGCGAACAGCCGGACGCCCCGCCCCTTCCACTTTCTCAGCTCCGCTCCCAGATCATCCGCGTAATAGAAGGGCATCCGGTAGATGGATCCCATGGTGGAGCGTATCACCTTGGGGTTATACAAATCCACGCTCTCCCGGCTGAGCAAAATGCCGCTCACCCCGGCCCCCTCCGCCGTGCGCACAATGGTTCCCAGGTTTCCCGGATCCTGCAGATTTTCCAGCGCCATGCAAAGGGGCGCTCCCCCCTCTGATCCCCGAAGAAGATCCTCCGGCGCATAGTGGAACTGCCGGACTATACAGATAATCCCCTGGGGCGTCTGGGTGTCAGAGATGGTCCGAAATACCGAATCCGACACCAGCTCCCAGGAACATCCCTCCAGCAGCCTGCGGTGACTCTCCTCCCGGAAGAATCCTTCCGAGGCGTATACCTGAAGCAGCCGGTCTCTTGGCACCTCCCGGAACATCTTCACTCCCTCCACCAGGAAGACATCCTGGCGGTTGCGCTCCCGCGCTTTCTTTTTCAGCTGTACAATATTTTTCATCTGACTGTTGGATGAGCTGGTAATCATATTTCCTCCCGTATTGCCTTTCGTGAAAATGCCGGATGTCCGGAACCGTCTTCCCGGTTCCGGATACCCGGCATGAAAAAATTCCTGCTGTTTTCCGAAACTGAAACGCTTTCACCCGCGCTTCTAAATACTTAGGGCCTTGCTCACCCGCACCATGTACTCCGGCAAGCTCTTCTGCATGGCCAGGGCCTCGTCAATATCGAAGTCCACGTACTCTCCGTTGCGGTAGCCCACCACCCGGTTGGTCTTTCCCTCCGCCAGCAGATCCGCCGCATAGGCGCCCATCATGGAGGCGTAAACCCTGTCCTTGCAGGTGGGACTGCCGCCCCGCTGCATATGGCCCAGGATGGTGGCCCTGGTCTCCACTCCGGTGGCCGCCTCGATCCGTCTCGCCATACTGCTGGAGTGGCCGATGCCCTCGGCGTTTACAATAATGTGATGCTTCTTGCCCCGCTTCCGGTTCTCAATGATATTGTTGATCAGCTTCTGCTCATCATAGTCATACAGCTCCGGCAGAAGAATATCCTCCGCCCCGTTGGCAATCCCGCACCACAGCGCAATGTATCCCGCGTTTCTGCCCATCACCTCGATGATACTGCAGCGCTCATGGGAGGTGGAGGTATCCCGCACCTTGTCGATGGCCTCCATAGCCGTGTTCACCGCCGTATCAAAACCGATGGTATATTCCGTGCAGGCAATGTCCAGATCGATGGTTCCCGGGACGCCGATGGTATTGATACCCTGATTCGCCAGCTTCTGCGCTCCGGCGAAGGATCCGTCTCCGCCGATCACCACCAGGCCCTCAATACCGTGCTTCCGGCAGATCTCAGCGCCCAGCTTCTGTCCTTCCTCCGTGCGGAACTCCGCGCAGCGGGCTGTGTACAGGAGTGTGCCGCCCTTGCTGATGGTATCAGACACATCTCTGGCCGTCAGATCCACAATCTCCTCGTTCAATAAGCCCTTGTATCCCTGATTGATTCCCTTTACATTCATTCCCTGTGAGATCGCTTTGCGCACCACCGCCCGGATGGCAGCATTCATACCGGGGGCATCTCCACCGCTGGTGAGTACGCCGATTGTCTTAATTTTTGCAGCCATTTCTCTTCCTCCTGTATTGTCCCAATGTCCGCGGATTTTTCCGCTTCACTCTGATCTAAGCAAACGCATTATAGGCATTATTCTAATCCATTTTTTCGTATTTGTAAAGCGCAGTGAACCGCAGCCAGCCTGAAACGCCAAATTTTATCTGTTATTTACCCGTTCTTTACCCGCCCTATTTACAGGGCTCCAATCCAGTCCGCCACATCGTCCATCACCTGCTCATCCGCATGGGCCTCTGTGTCGTACTCCGTCACATCCCTCTTTCCGCTGGTGGGCATAAACAGATGATTCAGGCCCTTATAGAGCTGAAAGGATACCTGCTCCTTCCCCTCCAGAAGCTCCTGCCACATGGCAAAGTCAACATCGGGATAAACCTGAAAATCCGCATCCCCCTGAAGAAACAGCATGGGAATGGAGAGTTCCTGGGCCAGCCCCGCCGCGTCAATCTGGTTCAAGCTATACCAGTAAGATTCCGGCGCGCCAAGGATCAGCTCCGTGCCATCCTCCGCCGCCTCTTTTGCCCGTTTGGCCTCGGCCTGGGCCTGGGCCATCTGTTCCTCCTGCTCTTCCTCCGAAAGACCGCTGGCCTCCAGCGCCTCCGCTGTCTGGTCCATCATAATATCCTCCAGACTTCTGGGGCTTCCCGCCATGGAAATGATGGCCGCCACCTGGGGATTGTCGCTGGCAATCTTGGGAGCCAGCATGCCTCCCAGGCTGTGTCCCAGCACGATGATCCGGTTCTCATCCACCAGTCCGCACTCCTGGGCATAGCCGATGGCAGCGGCCACATCCTCCAGCACCTCATCCTCCACCGTCAGATCCGCCGGGGCTGCCTCCGGATACTGATAGTAGCGCTTGTTGTAACGAATGGTGGCAATTCCTCTGGCTGCCAGCCCCTGGGCCAGATCCCGAAAGAGGGCGTTCCCCGCGCTGCCGATGGTCTCATTCATGTCCGACTGGCCGGACCCCTGCACCAGAATCACCACCGGAGGGTTCTCCACATCCAGGGGAAGGGTCAGACGCCCGTCCAGCTCATACGTTCCGATGGCGATCTCCTGCTCCTGGTAGTCCTCCCCGGTCTGGGGCTCCTCCGGAATATTATAATAGTTCAGCCAGAGGCCGGTAATTTCCTGATCCTCCAGCACGAAGCTGACATTCAATCCTCCCTGCTCATAGCGCAGAATCACCCGCACCATGGTGCCCGCATCGCTCTCCGGCTCCTGAACCTCATACACCTCCGCGTATTCCCCCAGGTCTGCCACCGTCTGCTCCCAGACAGCCTGCAGAGTCTCCTGGGGAAGCTGCGCTTTCACCTCATCGGAGAAACGCTCCTCCACCTCATCAAAACTGCCTCCTGCCATGGCTACCGCCAGGCGCCGGCACAAGTCCATGGGGTTTTCCTCCTTGTCCGCCGCCTCCCGCTCACAGCGCAGGCCCTCCTGCACCAGCTCCTGGGCCTGGACTCCGCCGGCCAGGCAGGCGCTGCAAAGAATTGCCGCCGCAATACAAAGTCTCTTTCTGTTCATCTATCGGTTCCCTCCCTGCTGTTTCCGTTCTGTCACCTTCACATTTTCTTTTCCAAAGGCCTCCTGAAGACTCCTCAGCAGTTCTCCCGAAGCGTCCACGCTGTAGCGGGCCCCCAGCCGCTTCACCGCCTTTGGATTTCTCACAAAAATCACCAGCTGGTCCTGTCCGTCACTGGAAGCGGTCATCTGATACAGCTGCTGCTCCCGGGCGGCAAAGTCCTCCTTGGTCTCAAACTGAATCCACACATCCCTGGGGATCTCCTGGAAAGCCCAGATCCGCTCACAGATCAGCTTGCTGGGCTTGTCGTCCTCCGCAGACACCCGGCCCTGGACAAACACTTTGGCATCCTCATTGATCAGGTGGTGGTACCGCTCATAGTCTCTGGGGAAGACCAGCACCTCCACCGTCCCCACCAGATCCTCCAGCGTAAAGAAGGCCATTGTCTTGTTGGTCTTGGTATACTTAATGGTTTTGCCCTCCACGATGCCGCCGATGGTGGCCTTGATGCCGTCGGCGATCTTGGACCGGCCCAGCTCCTCATCCAGTGCAAAGTCCGAGGATACCGCTGTGATGTGGTTTCTCCACAGGGTTTCATACTCCTCCAGAGGATGGCCGCTGGCGTAAATTCCCAGCACCTCCTTCTCAAAGGCCAGCAGCTGGCCCTTGTCGTACTCCCCCACATCCGGCAGCCGCACCGTATACTCCTGCTTTTCCTCCTCGCCCATCAGGTCGAAAAGAGACATCTGCCCGCTGATGGAGGCTTTCTTCTCCTGGGCCACGCTGTCCATCACCTGCATGTAC
>DBFBJF010000368.1:0-14977 GCA_048203265.1 Candidatus Merdiplasma sp. | reverse complement strand
ATGGTCATATTTACGTGCCACTTTGAATACCTCCTTATTCTCTTGGTTTTATTATGAAATCCTTGAGAATAAGCTGTCAACTTTTTTTATACCACACCACTCCTCAAAGATGGGATCGTGATCTCTGATCCCCAGAAATTCCTTTAATTTTCCGGTATCCTCCGTAATCTCAATGTATTCCGCCTCAAAACCACGATTTTTTTGAATGGCTCTGTAATTTCTGCAGTCAATGCAGATCTGCGCTCCGTATACTTTCATGTATTTCATCTCCTTTTCAAGTAAATCCATTATATGACATGCCGGAAAACAATGCAAATATCTGGTATTTGCCCTTCTGTTTTGCTATACTGTTACTATTCACAGCTGTTTCAGAATTGACAGCAGGTGCATCGTGCTTGCACGTAAGCATATGTTGTCAATTCTGAAATCAGACTGTGAAGCAGTCCCCCCCGCCCACATAAGCAGTCTTAGGGAAACGCTGATGAAAGCGGTTCCCGGGACTGGAGCCTCGAAGAGGCGACGAGTGCGCATGCGGGCGGGGCGGCTGTGAATAGTAAGACTATATTATAAATGGTTTTTCGCCTGTTGAGATATAATAAAGTGACAGCAGAAAAATGACAGCAGCGTATGCCACGGAAACGCTTTCATCAGCGTTTTCCCAAATATTCATGCAGCTGCGGGGGCACTCGCCAAATGGACGCGCAAGCGTCTGCCTGGCTCACTGCCCGCGGGGATAAAACATCATAGGAAGGAGAGCCGCAATGGTTAAAACGAAAAAAAGGCCATGGTTATGGGGGAAACGAAAAGCTGTGATGGCCGCCTTTTTTCTGGTGGGGATAACTGCCGTGCTGGCTTGCCGGGCCCGGGCCTCTGAAACGCAGAAATTTACACTGAAAAAAAGCAGCATCACACTGGTCAAGGGGAAAACATACCGGTTGAAAGCGTCAGGCAACGCAGCCGGGAAAAAGGTGAAATGGAAGAGCAGCAAGCCCTCCGTGGCCAAAGTGAACAGCAATGGAAAAGTCACCGCCAGGAGCGCGGGAACCGCCACCATCACCGCTGCCATGGGAAAGAAGAAAGCCACCTGCCGGTTAAAAGTGATTGCCGCTTCCTTGAATATAAAAAAGGCCTCCCTGGCGCCGTATGAGACTTGTACCCTGAAGGTAAAAAATACTTCAAAGAAGATTACATGGAGCAGCAGCAAGCCCTCCGTGGCCGCTGTCAGCAAAACCGGTAAAGTGACCGCAAAAAAGGCCGGAAAGGCTGTGATTTCCGCCAAGGTAGGACAGAGCACCCTGAAATGCACCGTCACGGTGAAAGCCGACCGTTGGAGCAAGCTGCTGACAAAATACCAGGATGATCCCTCCGTCAATCAGCTGGTATTTGTCAAATATACCGGAGGCACCAGCGCGGAGGTTTCCATGTATCAGAAAAAAAGTTCAGGCTGGAAACGGATTCTGAAATGTGCCGGATATGTGGGCAGAAATGGTGTCGGAAAAACAAAGGAGGGGGATGCCAAAACCCCCACCGGGACTTTCGCTCTCACCCATGCCTTCGGTATAAAAAGCAATCCCGGGGCGAAGATGGATTACGTGAAGGTAAATCCCTATCTTTACTGGTGCGCAGACCGGCAGTACTATAATCAGCTGATCGACATCCGAAAGGCTCCTCACAGCTGCACCGGGGAGCATCTGATGGACTACGTGCCCCAATACAACTACGGTATGTTTACCAGCTACAACAAAGACAATGTGTACGGCAAAGGATCCGCCATTTTCCTTCACTGCGTGGGCTCCAACCCGTACACCGGCGGATGTGTGGCCGTCAGCCAGGAAAATATGATCAAAATCATACAAAACGCCGAGCCCGGGGCGAAAATCTGCATCTATAAGAAATGATGGGGCAAAAGATGCCAGGCGAATTGTTCCGAGCTGCACGCTCCGGACTTTTTTCACTGATTTTGTTCCGCAAAATAGTGTTCCCTGGCATAGCGAAACGCCGCCACAAAATTTTTCGCTGCCTTTCGGGAAATCTCACTGTCCGGTTCCATCATGTCAAACGCATGGTAGCCGCCGGGATAGATATCCAGCCGTGCCTCTACGCCGGCTCTCCTGAGATTCTCCACGTAGCTTCTGGTCTCCCAGAAAAACGGTTCCCGCTCAAATACAAAAGAATAGGCCGGCGGCAGTTCCCCATAATACCTGCAGCAGGCGGGGGACGCATACTTCGGAATGCCGGCCTTTCTTTTCCTGAGAGATCTCAGATACAAGCGCCAGGCCAAGTGATTGCGCCTGGTATTCCAAATCCGCTCATAGTTATTCCGGGACGAAGGCGTGTCCTGGCAGTCCAGCATGGGATACAGCGGCATCTGAAAAGCAATCTGCGCGCATTTCCTGTCTCTCACATACAAACACAATGCTGCGGCAAGACCGCCTCCCGCGCTCTCCCCTCCCACCATCAGCTGGTCATCCCGGATGCCAAGCTCCCGGGCATGGTTCTTCATGTACATCAACCCATGAAAACAGTCTGAAAGCGCCGCAGGATAAGGATTTCGCAGAGACAGCGAGTAAGCCGGGCTCACAATCACCGCCCCTCCCTGTCTCACCAAATCCGCTGCCCTGGATAGGAACACCATCTCGGGAAACCCCAGAAGGTAACCTCCGCCGTGCAGCCAAAGTACCCCCGGAGCTCCACTGGTTTGCCGCTCCCCCTCAGGGCGTACAATCAAGAGCTTCATGCGCCTGCCCCGGTATCCTCTGATGCAGCGGTATTCCGTTCTGCATCCCTTCCTGCTGTATCGCACCATATCTTTCCCCGTCTCCTCGCCTATTTCAGCTTTCTCAGAATTTCATAGGCGTCCGTCAGATAAGGATTGTCTATCTGGGCAAATTTTCCCTCATCAGCAGCCTGGGCCAGCGCCGGGTCGATGGGCATCCGTCCCGCCAGAGTCAGTCCCAGCTCAGACAGCGTCTCCTCAATATGGCTCTCCCCGAACACCTTAATCTCCTCACCGCAGTGGGGACATTTCATATAACTGTAATTCTCGATCACGCCCAGCACCGGAATATTCATGGTTTTTGCCATGTTGTAGGCCTTTTTCACAATCATCTGCACCAGCTCCTGGGGGGAAGTCACCACCATGATTCCCTCCACGGGCAGAGACTGGAACACGGTAAGCGGAACGTCACCGGTTCCCGGAGGCATATCCACCAGAAGAAAGTCCAGCTCCCCCCAGATCACCTCAGACCAGAACTGTTTTACCATGTTGGCGATCACCGGCCCTCTCCAGATCACCGCCTGCTCCGGATCCGGCATCAGCAGGTTCAGGGACATCACCTTCACATCATTGCCCGCCAGCTCCGGCAGGATCCCCTCCTCGGAGGCCTGGGCCGGTCCGGTGAGGCCGTACATCTTAGGGATGGAGGGCCCGGTAATGTCCGCGTCCAAAATGCCAACCCGGAATCCCTTCTCCGCCAGCAAATTGGCCAGAGAGGCGGTTACCATGGATTTCCCCACTCCTCCCTTGCCGCTGACCACGCCGATCACGTGCTTTACCTGGGTATATGCGTTAGGTTCCACTTGAAAGCTCTGGGGCTTTGCCGCGCTGGGACATCCCTCACAGCTTTCCTTAGAACAAGATGAATTACTGCAGCTCTTATCAGCCATAATTACAATTTCCTCCTGAAATTTTCCGTATTTTCTCTGCCTATTTTATCTCTTTGCCCCGTAAAATGCAAGGCCCGCTACTCCTCCAGATCCTGCTCCAGCAGCCTCTGAAGGTAGCCGCTGACCACCCGGGAGAAATTGCGGATGTCCCGGATATAGGCAAAGTCCTTTCCGAAAATCTTTTTTTCCGCGGCCAGGTCCCTCTCATCCCCGGTAAACACCCCCAGGACATAGATCCCGTTTCCCCGCAGCGTGCGCACCTCCCAGGCTGTATCCTGCACGCCGTATTCGCCGAAATAGGGCTTTGGGTTCCGGCTTCCCGGGCGGTTTACCACCACGTCATTGGGGCGGCCATCGCTGAGTACAATCAAAATCCGGTTCTCCTCCTCCCTCTTCTGAAGGGAATCCCCGGCTGCCCGGATAGCCAGTCCGTCCCGGTTATTGGAAGAGGTGGTGTACTGAAGCACATCCTTATTTTTCGATCTTGGGTCATCATAATCCCGGAACCGCTGCATCACTGTGTAATCCCAGAAAGTGCAGAAGCTCATGATCTGATGGGGAATCTTCACGCTGCTGAGGGCCTCACTGATGATGTAGGCCTGGAGGGCCACCTGCCCCTGGCGATCCCTCTGGGAACCGCTGGCATCCATCAGGATCTCCACCACAAATTGGGAACTGTTCTGCTTCGTATTCCGGTAAAACAGCCGCCCCGGATCGGTCCGCCCCACCCTCCACAGTTTCCTGGGATCGATCGTGCCATAGTAGGCGGGGATGGCGTCCGGCTCTGTCCGGCGATTTAGGGACCGCCGCAGAAAGTCGGTCATGGCTTCCACATTCCGCTTAACCACCGTCTGACTGTTAAGAAAGAGCCGCCGGTTATTCTGAGCCTGCTTTTTGGCGTTGACGTACTGGGCATTCACCATCACCGGATTTGCCAGAATCCCCTCTGTGTAGTAAAGCGTGCAGTCACAGTGCGCGCCCCGGCACAGCCGGTAGTTGATCTGCTTCTGCTCCTGCTCAGTCAGATAGGACTTTCCAAAGTTTTTTTCCACATAGCTGAAGACCTTCTTCACCGCCTCCTCATCCAGCACCACCACCCGGCGGTTTTTCCCCCGCCGTTCCTGTTCTTCCTGCTGCTCCTCCAGAGTCTCAAAGGAAGTCATCTGCTGCTCCATCTGATCTACGTACTGCTCCAGAAGATTTTCCAGAGCTTCCTCCTCCAGATAATTCTTCCAGTCAAATTCCCGCAGCTCTTCCAGGGATGTCTCCAGGATTTTTCCCAGGCCCCCGTGCCGTCCCTCAAAGGAAGGATCCACCACTGTATTGTACAGCTCGTCTACAGTCCGGATCAGCTCCATGGTATCCCGGGCCCCCTCCAGAGCCCGCACCTTCTCCAGCGGTGTCCGGATTCTGCCCTCGCAGTTCCAGTCTCCATTCAGGGCGCCCCGCATCATGGCCAGCTTAATCTTTCCCGGCAGGTTGGCGCACAGTTTTTCAAAACGATGGTCCAGCAGATACTCAAAGGCCTTCTGCCGAATTTCCCTCACGCCCGGCCGCTCCGGCAAGATTTTGGGGTAGGAGGCCGCGTCCACGCAAATCTGGGCCAGACTCATCAGGGGCATCTCATCCGCACCATAATACACCTTTTTGACCAGATACAGGGCGAAACCGTCCTTGTCAAAGAAGCGGGCAAAGGCCCCCTGCTTAATGGCATCATACATGGACACATACTTGGACTCCCGAAAAGACTTTAGGTCCAGTTTTGTATCCAGCTTGTAATCCCCACTCACGGTCCACATCAGGTTCTTCATCCTGGCCTGAATCTCTAACTCATCCTCCCCTTCCTCCTCCATGAAGAAAACATCCTGGTCCTGAGATCCCTCTGCTCGGCTGCCGTGGGGAGTTGCCTCCCGCTCCGGAACCTTCTGCCCCTTCCTCTGCCCGTTCTGTCCCTGCTCCCTAGTCTGCTTCTGCTCCCGTTTCCCGGTTTCCTCCCGCTCCTGTCTCTCCTCCTGTTCAAAGATCCGGGCAGGGTTCACCTCGCTGCCCACCGGTCCATACCTGCCGTCACGCCGGCGATCCTGCAGCTTCTCTCTCAGTTTTTCCGGCTCCATTAGCTCCATAGCTTCCTCCTTAAAACAGTCGTCAAAACAGCTCTGAGGCCGTCCAGTCTGACGGGATTCTGGTCATCACAATATCCTCCACCAGCTCCCGCTCGAACACATCAAAGCATTTGTTCACAATTCCCATGCGGATCGCCTGTCTGGGGGAGAGGCCGCCCCGGATTGTCTTCAGGGCACCGATCAATCCCCTCATATCCAGAGGCTTTGTGGAGATCTCATGGTTGGACGCCTTGGCCTGCAGATCCAGAAACAGGCCGCAGACCTGCTCCAGCCCCGATGCCTTAATATCGGGAAACATCTGAAGGATAATGTTTTCCAGTGTGTTCTCATCCGCCGGCGGCATATCGATTACCAGGAATCGGGAAACCAGGGCTTCGTTCAGCTCCCGGGTTCCCGCATAGCCGTAATTCATGGTACCGATGAACCGTGCCGCGTCGTGCAGCTGGATCTTATCGTACCCTGGCACGTCAATCACCCTGCGGTAGTCCAGCGAAGCATGAAGAACCGAAACTGCGTCATTTTTCGCCATATTTACCTCATCCAACACGGCAAATCCCCCGTTCACAGCGCTCTCATACACCGGGCCGGTGCGCAGGGTCACCTCATTATTCCGGAAGGTATCTGTCCCTATGAGGGTGCTGCTGTCCGTGTTCACATGAAACGATATGTTGTACATGGGCCGGCCAAACAGGTAGGCCAGATTCTCCGCCAGCACATTTTTTCCGGTAGCCTTGGTCCCGGTCAGCAAAATATTTTCTCCCTGAAGCAGTCCGTGGGCCGCCATCTCAAACACTTCTCTTCCGAAAAACGGGATCAGTGGGGGTGTAATCCTTCCTTCCGTCCCCTTGGTCACCGGATACCGCTCCCGGAATTTTCTGATTTCCTCCAAAAGTCCGGGGTCCACCTGCTGTTCCTCCAGACATTTGATCAGTTTCTCTATCATCTCTCTTCTCTCCTGTTCCCAGTTATTGTCATATCCGGGGAAGTACCGGTCTCATCCGTACTTCCTGCTTCCCTATATCTCCGTGAAAGAAAGTCTCTCCTTCATACCGGAAGCATTAATATCATAGACAATGGTGCCGTTCTCCAGCACCGTCTTCTCAAAGGTAATCTGCCGGTCCTTAAACTTATTTTTCACGTAGGCATCTGTGTCATCTGTCTCGATCTCATCAAAAAACACATCCCGCATCTGATTGTTGGCACACTGATTAAAAATCTCCCAGACGGTCTCATAACTTTTCATCATATTTCTCCTCCATTCTCCTCTTTTTCAATCTCCAGCAGCCGGTCCAAAATCCGCATGGCAACTTTCTCCTTGCTCATCCGTTCCAGGCTGCGGCTGTCCCTTCGGCTGATCAGGGTCACCACGTTGGTGTCTGTGCCAAAACCGGCTCCGGCCACCTTCACATTGTTGGCCACAATCAGATCCAGGTTCTTGCGCATCAGCTTCTCCATGGCCCGCTCTTCCACATGGGAAGTCTCCATGGCAAAGCCGCAGAGGAGCTGCCCTTTCCGCTTGTGGTCTCCCAGATACTGAAGAGTGTCCTCCGTGCGCTCCAGTTCCAGTTTCAGGTCGGAATCCGACTTCTTTACTTTCTCCTGGGACACATGGGCCGGACGGTAATCTGCCACAGCAGCTGCCTTGATCACCATATCCTGGTCTGGCGCCCGCTTGGTCACTTCATGAAACAGGGAGGCCGCATCCGTGATGGGAACCACCTCCACGAAGGGGGGAGGCGTGAGAGCCGTGGGGCCGGTGACCAGCGTCACCTCTGCCCCCCGGAGCATAGCCATACGGGCGATGGCATACCCCATCTTGCCGGAAGAATGATTCGTGATAAACCGCACCGGGTCTATGGCCTCCTGGGTAGGGCCTGCCGTCACCAGTACACGCCTTCCCTCCAGATCCCTGGGGCAGGCCATGGCCCGCAGGGCCGCTTCCAGGATCAGCTCCTCCCGGGGAAACTTTCCCTTTCCCACATCCCCGCAGGCCAGCCGTCCTACCTCCGGCTCCACAAAAGTCCAGCCATACTGCCTTAATCGCTTCATGTTGTCCTGGGTCACCGGATTCTCGTACATCCGCGTGTTCATGGCCGGAGCCACAATCTTGGGGCAGGTGCAGGCCAGCAGCGTGGTGGTGAGCATATCGTCCGCCAGCCCGTGGGCCAGCTTAGCTATCACATTGGCTGTGGCCGGGGCCACAATGGCCAGATCCGCCTGCTTTGCCAAGGAGACATGCTCCACTTTGAACTCAAAATTTCGGTCAAAAGTATCCGTCAGGCACTTTCTCCCAGTCAGCGTCTCAAGGGTAATGGGATGAATGAAATTCTCCCCATTTTTCGTCATAATTACCTGTACGCTGGCATGCTGTTTCATTAGAAGGCTGGCCAGGTTCGCCGCCTTGTAGGCGGCAATGCTGCCGCTCACTCCTAAAATCACTGTTTTTCCTTTTAACATATGCGCTCCCATCCTTTTGCTTTGCGTCTGCTCATTCCCGGGCCATTCTTTGGCCCTATCTTTTTATCACTGAAATTCCTGGACATTTTCACTGGTGATCTTCCGGTAGGGCAGGTAAATGTATTTCTCATTTTCAAAGGTGAGCTCCTCCATTCCCTCACCGGTAACCAGGGCGGCCGCCAGTTTGGCCATGGCCCCTGCCTGTCCCTCCTTATCATTATACACGGTCCCCGCCATTTTGGAATCCCGGACTGCCTTCAGGCCCGCATCGGTGCCGTCAATTCCAAAAAACAGCGGGTAAGTAGCTTTTGTAATGTTCAGTTTCTCATAGGCGTCAATCGCCCCCAGGGCCATATCATCGTTGTTAGCCAGCACCAGCTCAATCTGATTATGGAACTGCCCGATCAGCTGTGTCATCCGATTCTCCGCCTGAGCCCGGTTCCAGTTGGCTACTCCGCTGTTGAGCTTTTCCAGTTCAATCCCCTCATTGCGCAGTGTATCTGCTACTTTCTCCGTACGAATGATCGCGTCCTGATGGCCTGCCTCTCCCTCCAATACCACATACTGGATCTTCCCGTCATTGTTGCGGTCAACCCGGTCATCGGCTTTGATGGCTTCAGCGGCCAGCTCCCCCTGCATCACACCGGACTGTTCCGCATCCGCTCCCACATAGTAAAGCCCGCTCCACTGCATCATATCCTCCGCCACAGGCTCTCTGTTAAAGAAAATGATGGGCACCTCATTCTCCTTAGCCAAATCTATGATCTCCGACGGATCGGTCCGGTCCACCAGGTTGACACACAGCACATTGCAGCCCTCATCGATCAGCTCCCGCACCTGGTCATCCTGGGTACGCTGGACACCGGCCGCATCCTTTATGGTCACTGTGGGAACCAGCCCATCCTGCTCATACTGCATCACCTGCTCCTTAAAGGAGGCAGTCAGCTCGCTGATAAAGGTATCACTCTGATTATAACAGGCGATCCCTACCTGAAGCCGCCTCTGCACCTGGGGGCTCTGTCTGCTGCAGCCGCACAGGCAAAGCGCGCCAAACCCGATTACGATTCCTGACACATAAAAAAACTTTTTTCCCATGTTACCTCCCCACCAGTATGATTGTTGCCCAATGTCATTGATTCATAGTGAAAAGCAGTTCCTGATTCTCATCCGTAAACAAATTTTCGCTTCGGATCACGGTGTGTGAGACGGTCCGGCTTTCCATATCTCCGGAGAAAAATCCCAGGCTCTCCGCCACCTCCGACAGACTTTGGTAGCCCATATTAAATTCATCCGGAACTACCAGGCACTCCACGCTTCCATAGTCCAGATAATACACGGCCTCCGTGGAATTCCCGATTCCGTATACCAGCGCGCCGTGCAGATCATTCTGGGCGGAGGCTCCGCCCGCTTTAATCAGACCGCCATTGTCCAACGCAATCACGAAATCCACCCGTTCCTGATCCTCGAGGTTTCCGGTATCCTCCTCCCCATATTCAGACACCGACCAGAGAATCGTTCCTCCCTTCTCCTCTATGCCGCTGCGAAATCCTGCCTCCCTTTGCGCTACAGCCTCGGAAGCATACTCGGAAAAAATTCCCAGCGTCTTTCCCTGAATATTTCCGCTGTAATCTTTCAGCAGTTCTTCCGCCAGCGTCTTTCCCATGGCATAGTGATCCGGGCCGGTGACCGGAAGGTTCTCCTCGTCCTCATCCGCCGGGATGCCGCTCTCCACCAACATTATGGGAATGTTGTCCGCCATATTTTTCAGCATCCGCCCTGCCTCATCCCCCGGAACAGGCTGCACAATGACGGCGTCCACCCCGTTGGCTATCTCCCACTGCAGAAGTTCCTCCTCATCATCCACACTCATCTGGCCTGAAGTACTAACCACAAACATTTCCATTTCCAGGTCTTCCGCTGCCATTCGCAGCCCGTATTTGAAGGCGGACCACTGGCTGTTATCGGAATCCTGAATAATCACAGAGACTCTGCCCCGCACTTTGCCATTCCGTTCTCCAAACATGGAGACCGCGGTCACTACCACCAGGGCTGCCAGAATCACTTCCGTCAAAATAAAAATCTTCTTACTGTTTTTCATTGCCGCTATCCCTGTACTTTCTGTTCTCCTGATTCTCTTCGCCGTAGAGATGTCCCTTTTCCAAAAGCATTCGGTTTTCTTCTGTATAGGGAATTGCCGGAATACAGATAAACACTTTCGTTCCCTCATCCGGTTCGCTCTCAATGCGAAGACCATACTCTTTCCCGAACAGAATCTGAAGGCGGTTGTTCACATTGACAAGACCCACACCGGACCCCTTTTTGCGCACCCGTCCGCTGTCCGTCAGCAGAAGCTCCACCTCCTCCTGCGGAATACCGATCCCATTGTCCTCCACGGTCAGCAGCACCTTTTCCCCGCTCAGGCGCCCGGTCACTTTGATTTCTCCACAGTCATCCATTCCGCTGACGCCGTAGTTGATGGCATTTTCCAAAACAGGCTGAAGAATCAGCTTCACCACACAGCAGGACTCCACCCCGGGCTCAATATCAAAGGCCACGGAAAAGGAATCCTTGTAGCGCACCTTTTGGATATTCATATAGCTCTTGGCGTGCTGGAGCTCATCCCCGATACTGATGATGGTCCGCCCTCCGGAAAGACTGATGCGGAAAAACCGGGCCAGCTGAGTAATCATGTAAGCCGCCTCATCGTTGCGTCCCCCCTCGATCATCCAGGTGATGGAATCCAGCGTGTTGTACAAAAAATGGGGATTGATCTGGCTTTGCAGGGCATCCAGCTCGCTCTTTCTTCGTTCGTTCTGTTCCCACACAATTTCCCGCATCAGCTCCTGAATCTGTTCATAGGAGCTTCGGATGGAGTACCCCAGATACCGGATCTCCCGGGAACCCCCGATGTAAATCTCCGGTTTTTTTCCTGCCTCATATTCCATGACAGAATTGTTCAATTTTAAAATGGGCCTGGATATTCTCACAGAAACCACCCGGTTGATAAACACCAGCATCATCGCCATCAAAAGCATCAGCATAGTGATAAAATACCGGACATTCACCATTCCGTAAGTAAAGGAAGAATAGGGAATCACCCCCACCAGCTTCCATCCGGTATAGCTGATGGAATTTACGATCACCTTTCTGCGCTGCCCTTCAAAGACCTCATCGTACACACCTTCCCGGTACTCCGCCACGGCCTCGTTGTTCTCACTGCTGATGCCATCGCTGATCTGAATCTGCTGATGGTGATAAATAATCTCCCCATTGCTGTCGCACAGATAGTAGTATTGTCCGTTGTTCATGGTGTTCAGCTGGTTCATCATCCGGGATATGCTGGAGTAATCCATATCCACCAGCAGCACTCCCTGCTGGGAATCCCCTCCCATGTTCAGTTCCACCACTCGACTCAGGGAGATCACCCAGTAATACCGGAAGCTGTTATCGTCAAACAGATTTTGGATGTGCGGAGTGGAAAAATGCATGTTCTCCATCTCCGCCATAGCCTGCTTATACCAGTCCTGCCTGGTAACATCCGGGTCTTCCTTCTGATTGGCCACCGGCTCCGCCGCCATCAGGCTTCCGTAATTATTGTACACCGCAATACTGCGCAGATTGTCCCGGTTCGCCTCATACAAAAGATTCAACCCTTCCTGAATCTCCTGATTCTGGCTGGAAAAATCGCTCTCTTTTATCACATTGTAATAGGCCGCGTCTGAAATCTGGCGCATGCTGATCAGATAATCCTCCAGGCTCTCCCCGGTCTGTTCCATCAGCTTCGTGGTGCTCTGAATAATCTCCTCCCTGGATACAGCGGAAAATCTCCCGTACAGCACAATGCCTAAAATCAACATAATTGAAATAGAAATGACGGAGAAGGCTGCCATCAGCGTGGTCTGTATCCCCTTGGTGTTGCGCTCTCTCCAACGTCTTGTAAACTTAAGTTTCACTCTTCTTTGTGCTCCGTTCTGTACTTTGAGGGGGATACCCCATACTTCCGCTTAAAGACATAGCTGAAGTAATTGGGATCCGTATAGCCCACCTGCTTCGCGATAATGTAGCTCTTTTCATTGGTACCGATGAGCAGACGGGCCGCCTGCTCCATGCGGAACTCCGTCAGATAACCGATAAAGGAATTGCCCGTTTCCTTCTTGAAGATTGTGGAAAAATAGGAGCTGGATACGCCCAGGACCTCACATACCTGATCCAGGGAAATATCTGTGTCAGCATAGTGGCTGCGAACATACTCCATAGCCCTCAGGACAAAGGACTTCGTGGAACGGCTCCTGGCCCGGATCAGCTTTTCCCGAAAAGCAAGGCTGGCATCCAGCAGCCATTTTCTCAGGTTCTCCGGTTCCAGATCCAACAGCTTGGCATATAATTCCCCCATGTTCTCTGAAAAAGGCTCCTCATCCATCTTAATCTCATTGTTGGCTGCAAAATGATACAGCGCGCTGACCAGCTCCATCACTGAAATGTGATGCTGCTGCAGAGATACATTGGAGAAAGCGCTTTGCTTCCAATACTGATCCACTGCCTGAGCGACCTCCTCTTTGGTTCCCAGGCGAATCATCTTAAACAGATTGGTGAGCGCCTCCTCCCCGGCATTTCCGGTATCCCGGTTTTCCTGTGGCGCGATCTCCTTGATGTTGATGGCTTTCGTGGCACCGTAGATTCCCCGGTAGGACACAGCTTCCCTGGCTCCGGCGTAGGACTGGGATAAATCCAGAATATTATCGCAGACCTCCCCAATTCCCACAGTCACCACTGCCCCGATCATGCGGCGAACATACCGGCAAAACCGGTCGCTCTCGTCTGTCAGCTCCGATACCTCATTCTCGGATTGAAGCTGAGCGATCAGTACTGTGTTGCCCAGGTAGGTAAAACACTTCGCCTGCCATTTCTGTCCCAGCCGCTCCTGCGCCTGCTTCTGAACGGAAGTGGTCAGCAGCATCGCATTCATATCCTCCGGTTTCTGACTTGCGGAAGTGTGAATCACCAGGCAGCAAAAATACGGGCCGGGCAGGGAAATCTGGTAATCCTCCAAATATTTTGCCAGTTCCTCCTTCCGAATTCTCCCCTCGATTAAGGTAGTATAGAAATTGGCCTGAAGAAGCGGCAAAGACTCCAGATAGTACCGCTGGAGCGTCTCCGCGTTTCGCTTTTCGCTGATTTCCTGATCCAGTTTGATTTTCATCTGCGTAAACACATTGGTCATTTCCACGGAATTTATAGGTTTCAGAATATACTCCTCCACCTCCAGATGAACCGCCTCCTTGGCATATTCAAACTCATCAAAGCCTGTAAAAATCAATATTTTGGTGGCCGGGTACTCCTCCTTAATCCGGCTGGCCAGCTCCATCCCATCCATATAGGGCATCTTAATGTCTGTCATTACCACATCAGGCTGGAACTCCTCTACCATCTCCAGCGCCTTCACCCCATTATTGGCATACCCTATGACGGAAAATCCCAGGCCCTCCCAGTTGATTTTTTTCATAATGACCTGGATGACCTCTTCCTCATCGTCCACAAGAAGTACTGTATATTTATAATCCATTTATTTTCACCGCTCATTTTCCCATATTTTGCGGGGCACGAAACCATAATCCTCCTGAAAGACAGGGGACGCGGCTTCTGCCCCGTTGTTTTATTATAACAAATGTAAAACCGCTTGTAAACGCATGTAAAAAAGAGGCAGCAAAAGGAGCTGCCGCAGATTGCGGCAACTCCTCCTGGAAAATCAGATGGGAACATCTTTCCCCCTTCTGAACAACATATTCGATTATTTCTTCTGAACGTATTTCAGACAGTCCAGAGTTACGGCCACCAGGATGATGATACCGGAGAACACGAACTGCAGGTTCGTATCGATACCAAGGATGGTCAGAGAGTAGGTCAGAGCGGTGAAAATCAGAACACCGACAACCACACCTGAGATCTTACCAATACCACCGGTAAAGGATACACCACCCACTACGCAGGCTGCGATTGCGTCTGTCTCCCAGCCCTGTCCGTAAGCGGCAGAACCGGAACCAACCATTCTGGCACACTCAAGCCATGCGCCAAATCCATACAGGATACCAGCCAGCACGAAAGCTCCCACCGTAACCTTGAATACGGAAATACCGGAAACAGATGCCGCCTCAGGATTTCCGCCCACTGCGTAAAGGTTCTTACCGAAAGTGGTCTTATTCCAGATAAACCATACGATAATAACCGCCGCAACAGCCCACAGAATGATGGTCGGGAAACCGTTGAGTCTCGGGATAATCATACCAGGGATAGTGGACTCGATGGAACCGAAGGATACACCCTTTGTTGCATATGTAACAAGACCGAAGATAATCAGCATATTTGCCATAGTGGAAATGAAGGGATGCATCTTAAATTTCGCAGTGAAGAAACCTGCGATGGAGGTAAACACCGTACACAGGATAATACACATCACCAGCGCGAAGATCATGCGAACTACAACGGGAAGTCCGGAGAAGTCAAACACATGTCCGAACACACCACCCGTATTGGGTCCCTGGTGCATGATGATGGTTGCCGTGGTCATACCCATACCTACCATACGTCCGATGGACAGGTCAGTACCGGCCAACAGGATCAGGCCTGCCACGCCGAGAGCCAGGAACATTCTCGGTGAAGCCTGCTGCAGAATATTCAGCACGTTATTGTAGGTCAACAGCGGTGAATGCTTTACAATCGGCGTAATGATACAC
>DBFBJF010000367.1:0-7219 GCA_048203265.1 Candidatus Merdiplasma sp. | reverse complement strand
TCGCGGACCGGGTGAAGGATTATGAGCTGGAGGTGGAATTTCCCCAGGAATTGCTGGAGCTGCTGCCCCGGGAGAAGCGGGAGGCCGCCCTGGGAATTCTCAGGCAGGATCCCCGCCCTTCCTATCAGCATGATCCGGAGCGCCGTTACGGAGTGGCCTTCGCGGGGTATGACATCCGGTTTCAGGTGAGGGATGGAGTGCTGCGGGTCTACCAGGTGGTGCGGCCCGGAGAGGTTCAGGCCAAGGCCTATGAGAGAAAAGCGGAGCGAGCAGGCTCGGGCGAACCGGAGGACGGAGCGGCAGAAGGAAAAAACGGAAAAGAGAAAAAAGAAAAATAAGAGAAGGAAGCGTAAGAGCATGGGAAACAGGAATATGAGGAAAAAAATGGAAGAGGTGGAGCAACAAGCAGATTCCCGGACAGGATCAGCAACAGGTGCGCAGGAGAAACGTTCTGGAGAGAGCAGGACGGATGAGAAAAGCAGACTTGGAACTGCGCCTCTGCGGGGCCTGATTTTCAGCATGGCCCTGCCCACCGTGGCCGCTCAGCTGGTGAATCTGCTTTACAATATTGTGGACCGGATTTATGTGGGGCATATTCCGGGGGAAGGCACCATGGCTCTGGCGGGGCTTGGCATCACTTTTCCGGTACTGATTTTGATCACCGCTTTTTCTAATCTGGTGGGAATGGGTGGTTCCAACCGGGCCAGCATTGCCATGGGCAGAGGGGATTACGACCAGGCAGAACGGATTTTGGGAAACTGTGTCACCCTGATCCTGGCACTCAGCGTGATTCTGGGCGCCGGGTTTTTGGCAGTCAAAACTCCGCTGCTGAGAATCTTCGGAGCCAGCGAGACAACCCTGCCCTACGCAAACTCCTACCTGACGATTTATCTGCTGGGCACCATTTTTGTGATGACGACTCTGGGGCTGAATAATTTCATCACCAACCAGGGCTTTGCCAAGACCAGCATGGTTACCACCTGCATCGGAGCGGCGCTGAATATTGTGCTGGATCCGGTATTTATCTTTGTGTTCGGCATGGGTGTGGAGGGAGCGGCCATTGCCACGGTGATTTCCCAGGCGGTCAGCGCTCTGTGGGTAGTGCTCTTTTTCCGGGGGAAGCGGTCGGTGCTGCGGATCAGGCTTAAGAATCTGATCCCCTCCAGGAAGGTGATGGGAGCCATCATTTCTCTGGGTATTTCTCCTTTCGTGATGAGTGCCACAGAGTGTCTGATTCAGCTGACCTTTAACCAGGGAATGGTAAAGTACGGAAATGATCTGTATGTATCTCTGATGAGCATTATGTTCAGTGTCAACCAGGGGGTCTGGATGCCTATGCAGGGATTTGCCCAGGGAGTACAGCCCATCATCGGCTACAATTATGGGGCGGGCAATTACCGCCGGGTATGGAAATCTTTCTATACCATGCTGGCAGTGTGTCTGGGCTTTTCTGTGGTGATAGTGGGATCTGTGGTAATCTGGCCGGAGCTGTACCTAGGTTTGTTTACCACTCAGACAGAGCTGATTGAGCTGGGGCGGACTCCCCTGCGGGTGTTTATGTTCGGAATGATTTTTATCGGCGCCCAGAGCGCCTGCCAGCAGACCTTTTTGGGGCTGGGACAGGCGAAGATCTCTGTTTTCATTGCAATGCTGCGGAAGGTGATCCTGCTCTGGCCGCTGGCACTGCTGCTGCCAAGACTTTGGAACCTGGGCGTCTGGGGACTCTATCTGGCGGAGCCCATCAGCGACATCATCAGCGTTACCACCTGTACTATTCTTTTCTTCCTGAAAGCCAGGAAAGAGCTGCGGGAATCATAACGGAGCCGCTGCAGGATTTGCAGCGGCCCCGCCATACACTCAGGAGAGGCCGATCCGTCTTCCCTGAATATATTTTTCTATAACCACACGGCAGTCATCGCCATAGATTACCCGTTCCAGACGATTCTGGGGGTCTGTGGGCACGGGCTGCCGTATTATTTTGTCATCAATCACCAGGGCGTCGAATTCATAACCGGGTTCAAAGGTACCCACTTTTCCGAAGAAAGAACCGCCCCCCACAGTGGCCAGATAAAAGGCCTCGGGGAAACTCAGGGCTTTCTTTGAGGAGTCCACCAGCCGCCAGTACATTTTGGAGGCAATGATGGCCTCCTTTATGGAGCGGAACATGGAGACGGAGGTTCCGGCGCCGATGTCGGTGCCAAGACCCACCTTCAGGCCGGCCTCCAGAAAGCGGCGCACCGGAGCGATGCCGGAGGAGAGGTTAAAATTGGACTCCGCGCAGTGGGCCACATAGACGCCGTTTTCCTTCATCCGCCGAATCTCCTCCGGACCGGAGTGGACGCAGTGGGCCATGATGGTGCTGCCGTTGGTGCCAAAGGTGCCGAAACGGTCATAGGCGTCCCCGTAGAAATCGGCCTGGGGGCAGAGCTGCCGGACAAAATCGATCTCGATGGGATTTTCCGACAGGTGGGACTGGAGGGGCAGATGGGTGTCTGCCTGAATGGCTCCGATGGCGGTCATCAGCTCGTCACTGCAGGCGGGGATAAAGCGGGGAGTCAAAATAGGTTTGATGTGGGGGAAACTGCACAGCTTCAGCCATTCCCGCAGATTTTTTTCGCCCTCCGTTTCGCTGAGATTTTCGGGCGCGTTCCGGTCCATGCTTACCTTTCCCACGTATCCCACAAACCCTGCCCGTTCCAGCTGCTCCATCAGCTCTAGGGTGCCCTCCACATGGAGCGTGCCGAAGGCGCACACCCGGGTGGTGGGAGAGTGAACCAGATCATGGACAAAGGCTGCGTAGGAGGATCTGGCATAGTCCAGGCTGGCGTAGCGGGCCTCCTCCGGGAAGATGTAGGCCTCCAGCCAGGCCATCAGCTCCAGATCCATGGCGTACCCGCAGACGGTGTACTGGGGAGCATGGACATGAAGATCTGTCATGCCGGGAATGATCAGGCAGTCCCCCCGATCTTCGGTCTCCCAGGATTGGTATTCCGGAGGAAGCTGGGAAAAGACGCCCCGGCAGACGCCGTCCGCACAGACCACATAGCCCTCCGGCACGGAGACCAGCTCCTCTTTTGATTTGCTGTAGACAATGGTTCCTTTTAATACAAAATTCTTCATAAAATGATGGAAATCCTTTCTAAAAGGGCCGCGGGGAGACGGATAAGCTCTGCTTTCCGCCTTCCGGGGAGCGGCCCGCCTTTTCGTTTACGCTTTCTCTCCGGCCACGTACCGGGCCACGAAATTCCGGTCGTCTGCCAGGTGGATGACCCGCTCCATTCGCTCCTCCAGAGAGAGACGGTCGGCGGGGGTATTCAGGCTGGCATCGTCAATCACCAGGGCGTCAAATTCATATCCTTTTTCAAAGCTGCCTACCTTTCCGAAGAACTGGCCGCCTCCCTTGGTTCCGAGGAAGAACACTTCGGGGATGGTAAGGAAAGCATCCGCTTTTTGGCTCTCCAGCCATTTCAGCTTGGACAGATATACGGCGTCCGCCATGGCTCTTAAGATGCAGACGCTGTAGCCTCCGGCAATATCGGAACCCAGGCCAACCCGGATTCCCATATCCAGCATCCGGCGGATGGGAGGCATACCGGCTGCCACATTTCCGTTGGACTGGGGACAGTGGGCGATGGTGACGCCCCGGTCCCTGGTCAGCTCCAGCTCATGGTCTGTGGGATAGACAAAGTGGGCCATGACAGTGTGATCAGTGAACAGACCGAAGTGGTCGTACACATCCCCGTCATTATCAAACTGGGGATAACGCTCCCTCACCACAGCCATCTCTCCCAGATCCTCAGACAGGTGAGAGTGGACAGGAAGCTGGTATTTCTGCGCTAATTTTCCAAGCCCATCCAGCACCTCGGTGGAGCAGGTGGGGATAAAGCGGGGGGTAATGGCCGGCTTTACCAGACGAAACCGTTCCTTTGTGTCCACAATCCAGCGCTCTGTGTCCGCCAGGGACTGCGCCGGCGTCTCGCACAGATAATCCGGAGAGAGGGTATCCATATTGATCTTGCCCACGTAGGCTCCGATCCGCTTTGCCTCCAGAACCTCCATCAGAATCTCGGTGGCAGGCACATGGATGGTTCCGAAGATGACCGCTCGGGTGGTGCCGTTCTTGGCCAGGGCGTCAGCAAACGCCTCATAATAGATCCGGGCGTAGGCGGGATCCTGGAAGCGGGCCTCCGTGGGGAAGGCGTAGCGATCCAGCCAGTCCATCAGCTGCAGATCCAGCCCCAGCCCCCGGTAGACAAACTGGGGAGCGTGGACGTGCATATCACACAGTCCCGGGATGATCAGGCAATCGCCGTAGTCCATCACCGGACAGGATGCGTACTCAGGGGGAAGCTGGGCAAAAACTCCCTTCACCTCATTGTCCACCGACACCACATACCCGCCGGGGGTGCACTCAAACTGGTCTTTGGTGGGGGTGTGAATAATATTTCCTTTTAAAATTATGGTGCTCAAAGTCGAATCCTCCTTCATAAGTGTAATCGAGAAGCGTTTGACAGTGTCCTGCGGCACATTGCTTGCATTCGCTAAGTGTTCACATTATATCATGAAACATGGGAGGGAGCCAGAGAAACATGAGAGTGGCCGGCGCAAGTAATGGTTGGTTTGGAGATGGAACTGGTATATAATTAGGGTAATGCGATAGCTTAAGATTAGGAAAGGGGATTGATACCATGAAAAAATCATATATTGCGTCCAAATTTCTGCTGGCGGCGATGGCACTCACCGCTGCCGGCACAGGGATGGGCTGGAGCAGGCCCGCATCCGCTCTGGCCGCTGCGGTCTTGGAGACGGAAACGGAGAGCGAGAGTGTGCTGACTTCCCAGGACTGGCTCTGGGAGGGATACCGGTTCAGCGACACCTGGCTGTACCGCTTTTATCCCGATGGAACGTATCGGGCCGTGTCGGCGGCCGGGCTTGCCGATATGGAAGGCACATACACCTTCGATGGGGAGGAACTGGTTTTATTCGACCGTGAGGGAACCATGTCTGACACACTCCGGTACGATGGGGATATTTTTACCAGCAGCCTCCGACAGGTCTACACGGGGGACGACTATGTGGACGCCGCAGGAGTTTATCATGAAAAACCGTCCCGTTGGGGAACGCTGGAAACACCTCCCCAGGAATATGACTGGCTGAAGATGACGGAGGACGGGGAAGAGGTGACAGTGGATGAGCAGGGCTATATCCTTCCGGAAAGCGATACCCGGCTGTACACTGCGGATGAGCTGGCAGGCCTCTCCGACTGGGAGCTGACTCTGGCCAGGAATGAGATCTACGCCCGGCACGGAAGGCTTTTTGATACCCCGGAAATTCAGGAGTACTTTGACGGGTGCAGCTGGTACGAGGGAACTATTGCGCCGGAGGAGTTCACCGGACATGAGGAGGAGTATCTGAATCCCATCGAGCTGGAAAATGTGCAGATGATTTACGATTACCAGGGGCAGCCGAAGCTGTGAGAATGATATAATTCCGGAGAAAACAAAGAGAGGGATTGCCGTCAAAACCCCTCCAGTTAATGAGTGTTTTGCGGCAATCCCTGTTAAATGAGATGATGAGCTTATTTCCACAGCGTGGTGGTTACATAGTCCTTGAACATCTGCTGCCAGGTGAACCAGTCATGGGCACCTTCCACGGTCACGTAGCAGCCGCCGTTGTTATATTCGATGTCTGCCTCATCCAGCAATTCTTTAAGGCCCATCAGAGTCTTATCGCCATCGGTGTGATAAGTGTTCTGCATCATCAGCTGATCCGCATATCCTGCAGCCAGATAAATATTGGCGTTCTGATACTCGGAATAATCTTCCAGTTCCGGCCATGCCCAGGCGGAGGAACCGCTGAAGAGGCCATAGTAGGAAAACTCTGCGGGATCATTGATGAAAATTTCATTGGTGAGTTTAGCGCCGTTGGAGAGTCCGGCAAAGGCCTTACCTGCTACTTCCGTGGAAACATTGTAGTTTTCCTCCACATAAGGCATCAGATAGTTTTTGATGTTATCGTAGCAGTAAAGGAAATATTCATCATTGCTGCTGTAACTTTTATCATTCTCATCCTTGGAGAAGTTATCTACGTACACGGTATTATTCATGCAGACAACCACAAACTTACTTTTTCGGAAGAAATTGTGGCAGAGATAGAAAGTGATTCTGAAAAAACAAAGATTTCCTTTGTAATTCCTTATCGGGAGGAACGAAGCCACTAATTTTCCACGGACGGCTTAACCAGCTTATCCACTAATTTCCGGATAGTTTCTTCCGCTTCCTCCAGATCATCAGCAATTTCAGGGATGGATTTTCCTTTGGCGAGTTTCTTCTTAATTTGCTGACACAGCTTTCGCTGCTCGCCTTCGGAGCGTCCCAGGGCGAGGCCTTCTGCCAGTCCCTCCTTCAATCCCTCTTCCCTGGCTTCTTTTTTATCATAGTATTTTTCTTCCCACGCCTGCATATATTTCACTCCAATCTCTTCACTGGCCCGCACCTTACAGACACGGTCATGGATGCGTCTGACCCGCGGGCTCTCCGCGGACTTTGCTGTCTGATCGTTGCTGTTCTCTATGTATTTCAGAAATTCTAACAGTTCCGGAGACACTTCAGCCGTATTTTGGCCTTTGGTGTTCAGAAAAATGCGGACAGCGCCGTCTGCCAGCGCACACTCCGGCGCTTCCTCACATCTCGGGCGGAAGGTGTAACAGTATTTTCCTTTTTCAAACAGATCAAAGGTCATAATCATAATCAGATAGCTGTCATTGAGCCGATTATAATCCGGATCTCCCGCTTCCAGCAGGGAAGCGTCCATCAGGGATTGGTAATAGCGGCTTCGCTTGGCCAGATCCGGTAGTTTTTTGTTCTGCATCTCCGTATTGTAAACCGTCTGATCTTCATCGATAGAAAAAACATCCATCCGCACAGATTTTGCCAGAGGAGAGATCCGCTGTTCCTTCTCTGTCTGGCCGGGAAGAAGGAGATGAATTTCTTTTCCCAGAACAATACTGAGAACATCCTCCTGAGTGCCGGTATCTTCCATTACCTGAGCAAACAAAAAGCGATCCGTAAGGTTCAGTTCTTTTAAAGGTTTCATATGATATTCTTTGGACATATTCGGCTGTCCTCCTTTAGTATAACATGAGTTTTCTTGGCTTAATAGATATTTTGTGAAATTTCCCGGAGATTTCCGGTGTGAAATAAGAGATATGAAAGTACAC
>DBFBJF010000366.1:0-10672 GCA_048203265.1 Candidatus Merdiplasma sp. | reverse complement strand
ATATTATGAATGCCTTAGGAGACAGCCGGCGCCCTCTGTATTATCTGATTGTGTCGTCCGTGCTGAACATTGTGCTGGATCTGCTGTTTGTGGCGGGATTTCACTGGGGCGTCTGGTCAGCGGCGGTGGCTACCACCATCTCCCAGGTGGTGAGTGTGTTGCTTTGTTTGATGCATCTGGGGAAAAAGGGAACCATCTACCAGCTTCAAGCAAAGCGTTTGGGGCTGGACGGCCATATGCTCAGGGAGATCCTCCGGTTCGGCCTTCCCTCCGGTATTCAAAATTCTGTGATCGGGCTGGCGAATGTGATTGTGCAGACCAACATCAATTCTTTTGGGAAGATGGCCACGGCGGCCTATGGCTCCTACGCCAAAATTGAAGGGTTTGCCTTTTTGCCGGTCACCAGCTTCACCATGGCGCTGACCACTTTTACCAGCCAAAACCTGGGGGCTCGAAAATATGAGCGGGCGAAAAAGGGATCCCGGTTTGGAATACTCTCGGCTATGATACTGGCGGAGCTGATCGGTGTCTGCATCTACCTGCTTTCGCCGGCGTTGATGAGACTGTTCACAGATAATCCGGAGGTAATTGCCATCGGAGTCAGACAGGCCCGCACGGTGTCGCTGTTTTACTGCCTGATGGCTTTCTCCCATGCGGTGGCAGCGGTGTGCAGGGGAGCAGGCAAGGCTTTTGTGCCTATGGCAATCATGCTGGCGATCTGGTGCGTGGTCCGCATCTCCTATATTACAGTTATGATGCAGTTTATCCATGAGCTGAGCATGATTTACTGGGCTTACCCCCTTACTTGGGGTATCAGTTCCGTGATATATTTGTTGTATTATCTGTTTTCGGACTGGCTGCATGGGTTTGAGCGCAAAAACGGGGCAGCCCATGAAGCGGTCCATTAAGGAAGAGGGCGAAATCAATGTGGATTTTTTTTGCGTTTGGTTCTGCAGTATTTGCGGGACTCACCTCCATACTGGCAAAAGCCGGGATCCGGGATACGGACTCCAACGTGGCCACGGCGCTGCGGACGGTGGTGGTTCTGTTTTTCTCCTGGATTATGGTATTTGTGACGGGCAGCTTTGACGGGATTTATGGGCTGGACAGCAAAGCTTTGATTTTTCTGGTTCTGTCCGGTCTGGCAACGGGAGCCTCCTGGCTTTGCTATTTTCATGCTCTTCAGATCGGGGATGTGAACAAGGTGACACCAGTGGACAAATCCAGCACCATACTTACCATGATTTTGGCTTTCCTGTTTCTCGGCGAGCCTATCACCTGGCTGAAGGGGATCTGTATTGTGATGATTGGCGCGGGCACCTATCTGATGATCCAGAAAAAGCCCCAGGCTCTGGAGGCTGCGGCAGAAGGAATGCCGGTGACGGAGAGCAAGGCAGGCGCCGGAAATCCGGACAGGAGCGAAAGAAAGAAAACGGGATCTGTCTGGTTTCTCTATGCCGCCGGCTCCGCCCTGTTTGCCAGTCTCACCTCGATCTTGGGAAAGGTGGGAATCGAGGGAGTGGATTCCAATCTGGGAACGGCTATCCGCACGATTGTGGTGCTGATCATGGCCTGGCTTGTGGTGGGAGTTACCGGAAAGATGCACACCATCAAGGATATCGACAAAAAAAGCTGGGTATTCCTGGCTCTGTCCGGCTGTGCCACAGGAGCCTCCTGGCTTTGCTATTACCGGGCTCTCCAGACCGGTCCGGCCAGTGTGGTGGTACCCATCGATAAGCTGAGCATTGTGCTCACAGTGATTTTTGCCTACGCTGCCTTTGGGGAAAAGTTATCCAGGCGCGCGCTGATCGGACTGCTTCTGATTGTGGCGGGGACGCTGCTTCTGCTTGTATAAAAAAAGGAAGTGCTGATTTCATCTGCGTTTCCTAAGAATAATTTCCTCCTTTTGGGTCATACTACCATCAGGTGAAGGCATCGGCAATGCCGATGCGGATGCCGCGGCGAATACGCCGGCGGCATTTTTTGCGATACGCCCGGAGGGCGACCGCCGTGCTTGCACGAGCAGGCATCCGACGGGCAACGGTCATCGAGTGGCAACGCCACGAGATGAGCGAGGTATCGCGATGATCGGATAGGGGAAGAAATCTTTCCCTATCCGATTTCCGGGAAAGGGCAGCCAAATTGCCGTTTCCCCCGAAAACATGATCTGGAATGGACTGAAAAGTGAGGATACGCAAATGAGTCAGATGAGAGGCATGCAGAGTATTGATCTGGAGCGGAATGTTTACATTATGGCCAGCGCGTCGGTGGCGGGCCAGAAGGAGGGGGACGGCCCTCTGGGAGAGAAGTTTGATGTGGTCTGTCAGGATCCCATGTTTGGACAGGAGAGTTGGGAGAAGGCGGAGAGCACCATGCAGGAGATGGCGGCAAAGACGGTTTTGGAGAAGGCGGACCTTCCGCCGACCCAGATCCGGTATATTTTCGCGGGAGATCTCCTGGGGCAGCTGATTGCTACCTCCTTCGGAGTGGAAAATCTGGATATTCCTCTGTTCGGCCTGTACGGAGCCTGCTCTACCTGCGGAGAGTCGCTGTCGCTGGGAGCCATGACGGTGGCCGGCGGATATGCGGACTATGTGATGGCGCTGACCTCCAGCCACTTTGCCAGCGCGGAAAAACAGTTTCGTTTTCCGCTGGAGTACGGAAATCAGAGACCCCTCTCCGCCACCTGGACGGTGACAGGCAGCGCCGCCTTTATTCTCAGCGGAAAACACGGGAGGGTAAAGATCAGCGGCATTACCCCGGGAAAAGTGGTGGACTACGGGGTCAGAGACTCCTTAAACATGGGAGCGGCCATGGCACCGGCAGCCTGCCAGGTGATCGTTCAGAACCTGAGGGATTTTGAACGGCAGCCCCAGGACTATGACCGGATTATTACCGGGGATCTGGGATACGTGGGACAGAAGCTTCTCTGGGATCTTGTGGCTGAACAGGGGTACGATATCAGCCAAAACCATATGGACTGCGGTATTGAGATTTTTGATCAGGAGACCCAGGATACCCATGCGGGGGGCAGCGGCTGTGGGTGCAGCGCAGTGACCCTGTCAGCCCACATTCTGCCTTTGCTGGAGCACGGCGACTGGAAAAGGGTGCTGTTTCTTCCCACCGGGGCTTTGCTGTCACCCACCAGTTTCAACGAGGGACAGACCATTCCCGGAATTGCTCATGGAGTGGTGCTGGAGCACTGCCGGTAGAGAAAGGAGACAAATAGGATGGATTATGTGCGGGCGTTTATTATAGGAGGACTGGTATGCGCGCTGGTTCAGATACTGCTGGAAAAGACAAAGCTGATGCCGGGGCGGACCATGGTGCTGCTGGTGTGCACCGGGGCCCTGCTGGGCTTTCTGGGACTTTATGAACCCTTTCAGAATTTTGCCGGAGCCGGCGCTTCGGTTCCCCTTCTGGGCTTTGGAAACGTCCTTTGGACGGGCGTGAAGGAGGCTGTGGACGCGGAGGGATTCATCGGTATTTTCATGGGCGGCTTTAAAGCCAGCGCCGTGGGGATCAGCGCGGCCCTGATCCTGTCTTATCTAGCCAGCCTGGTGTTTGATTCCAAAATGCAGTAACGCGAAAAGGATTCCGGAGAGGGTTTTGTAGGAACGAGGGAGTTTTTCTAAAAATTGTGAAAAAGACGGGGCTGCCGCAATCCGCGGCAGCCCCGAAATGATTGACACCGCCCCGGAATAATAATATAATGACACCAGAGTCAAAATTTGGACAATTTAAGAGGGAAGCAGGTGCGAATCCTGAACAAGTCCGTTACTGTGTTACCGGTCGGCGGCCGGGAAGTCAGATACCTCTTTCCTGTGTCTCTGCGGCAACCGGAGAGCAGGGGCAGGGACTGTTGCCAGGGAGCGCAGTCCTTTTTTGTTATAGGGAAAAGCCTGTTTCCCATAGCAAGGAGCAGGATAATAGTCCGGTCAGGAGGGCGGATCGATGGAGACAGGTCTGGAAAACTGTTATGTGATAAAACAGAATAAACGGCTGCGCTGCGGCTACACCACAGGCTCCTGCGCCGCGGGGGCGGCCAAGGCGGCCGCGCTGATGCTCTTTTCCCGCCACCTGGTACGCCAGGTCTCTTTGATGACGCCAAAGGGGATTGAACTGAACCTGGAAATCCTGGATATTTCCATGGAGGAGGGGACGGTTTCCTGCGCGGTCAGGAAGGATGGAGGAGACGATCCGGATGCCACCCATGGGGTGCTGGTGTACGCCCGGGTCTCCTTTTCAAAGACGCCCGGGATTTCCATAGACGGCGGCCTGGGGGTGGGAAGAGTGACCAGGAAAGGCCTCCAGGAACCTGTGGGGGAGGCGGCCATCAATCCTGTTCCCCGGCAGATGATCCGGGAAGCGGTGGAAAAGGTATGCCGTGATTTTGAGTATGGGGGCGGTATGTCGGTGATAATCTCCATTCCCGAGGGGGTGGAGATCGCGAAGAAAACCTTCAATCCCAGGCTGGGCATCGAGGGGGGCATTTCCGTGCTGGGTACCAGCGGAATCGTGGTGCCCATGAGCGAGGCGGCTCTGATTGCCAGCATACGGGCAGAGATGAGTATGCTGACCGCATCCGGCCATGAATACCTGATTGTGACCCCCGGAAATTATGGGGAGACCTTCACCAGAGAAAACATGTCTGTGGATCTGACCAGTTCCCTGAAATGCAGCAATTATGTGGGGGAGACCCTGGATATGGCGGTGGAGCTGGGCGTGAAGGGGCTTCTGTTTGTGGCCCATGTGGGAAAATTTATCAAGGTGGCCGGGGGAATTATGAATACCCATTCCCGGTGCGCCGATGCCAGAGCGGAGCTGATGTGCGCCTTCGCCCTGCGGGCCGGAGCCAGCCGGGAGATGGCCTGCCGGATTTTGGACACCATCACCACGGACGAGGCGTTGGAGCTGATGGACCGGGAGGGGATCAGAGACCGGGCCATGGAACTGGCGGCAGAGCGGATACACAGCTATCTGCAGCATAGAGTGGGGGGCGCTATCCGGACGGAAGCCATCCTTTTTTCCAGCAGCTTTGGCTTTCTGGCCCAGACAGAGGGGACGGAGGAACTTTTGAAAATCGTAGGGAACGGCGGCCCTGGACAGGATGGACGGCAAGAAACGCTTTAATCAACGGTTCCCAAATGAATCGAATCAGAGAAACTGAAATGGGAGGAAGAGAGCATGATACATTTCGTTGGAGCGGGGTCAGGAGCCCCCGATTTAATTACCGTGAGAGGCATGAATCTGCTGAGAGAGGCGGATGTGATTATTTATGCGGGATCCCTGGTGAATCCTGCCCTTTTAGATTATAAAAAGGAAGCCTGTCAGGTGTATGACAGCGCCAGGATGACCCTAGAGGAAGTGCTGGCGGTGATGGAGCAGGCGGAGCAGGAGGGGAAGACCACGGTTCGTCTGCACACCGGCGATCCCTGCCTGTACGGTGCGATCCGGGAGCAGATGGATGCCCTGGATGAGAAAAAGATCTCCTATGATTACTGTCCGGGGGTCAGCTCTTTCTGCGGCGCCGCGGCAGCGCTGAATCTGGAGTACACTCTGCCGGACGTGTCTCAGAGCGTGATCATTACCAGGATGGCAGGACGCACACCGGTGCCGGAGCGGGAGGAGATCGCCTCCTTTGCGGCCCACCATGCTACCATGGTGATTTTCCTGAGCACCGGCATGCTGGACAAGCTGTCGGAGCGTCTGATGGCGGGCGGATATGAGCCCGAGACGCCGGCGGCCATCGTCTACAAGGCCACCTGGGAGGATGAAAAGACGGTTTTGTGCAGCGTCAGTACCCTGGCTCAGGCGGCGAAAGAGAATCAGATTACCAAGACGGCGCTCATTATCGTGGGAGACGTGGTAAGCCATAGCCATTACCGGCGGTCTGATTTGTATAATCCGGAGTTTTCCACTGAATTTCGCCCGGCTTCGAAGTGATGATGCCATGGAGCAGGGGGGAGAAGCGGGATGGATATAGGGATGATTTGCTTTACGGCCAGGGGATGTGAGACAGCCCTGGCCATCCGGCGGGCATTGATGGAGAAAAGAACTGCCGGAGAAGGCATCGGGGAAGGAGCGGATCGCGCAGAGATCTGGTGCAGGAAGAAAGGGTTTACTCCGCCGGCAGGTGTGGAAAAGCTGCAGGAGAGTCTGGGAGACTGGACCAGAGAGCAGTTTGGCCGCAGGGACGCCCTGATTTTTGTGGGGGCCACAGGAATTGCGGTGCGCAGCATCGCGCCTTTGCTGGTGGCTAAGACGCAGGATCCGGCAGTCCTTGTGGTGGATGAGCTGGGACGATTCGCCATTTCCCTGGTATCCGGCCATCTGGGAGGTGCCAACGAGCTGTGCGCCCGGGTGGCGGACGGCATCGGGGCCACCGCGGTGATCACCACTGCCACAGATTTAAACCATCGGTTCGCGGTGGATGTGTTTGCCAAAAAGAATGATCTGTGGATAGAGAGCATGGCCGGGGCCAAGATGGTCTCGGCGAAACTGTTGGAGGGAGAGACCGTGGAATTTGACAGCTGTCTTCCGGTGGACGGGGAGCTGCCCCGGGGCCTTGCGCGGCCCGGGGAGGGGCAGCACAGTTCCTGGAAAATTTCCGTATCCCTTGCAGCCCCGGAAACTGACACAGCAGCCCCGGCAGATGGTTCGGAAGCGGGCAGCCTTGGCGGGCGCCTTGTTCTTGTGCCCAGGGTGGTGGTTCTCGGCATCGGATGCCGCAGGGGAAAAACCCTGGAGGAGCTGGAAGCCTTCGTGCTGGGCGCCCTGAGGAAGCATGGGATTTCTCTGCAGGCGGTAAAAAAGGTATGCAGTATCGATGTGAAGGCAGATGAGCAGGGCATCCTGGATTTCTGTGAAAAGTACAGCCTCCCCTTTGAGACCTTTACGGCGGAAGAACTGGGGAAGGCGGAGGGGGATTTTCAGGCCTCCGGCTTTGTGGCCGGCCAGGTGGGCGTTGACAATGTGTGTGAGCGCAGCGCGGCCCTGGGCAGCGGGGGAGGTTCCATATTAATAGAAAAAACGGCTGGCAGCGGCATGACGGTGGCTGCGGCCATGGAATATAGGAGGATACGTTTTGAGTAAAATTTATGTGGTGGGCATTGGCCCGGGAGCCTATGAACAGATGACGATCCGGGCGGTGAACGCGCTGCGCTCCTGCGATGTGATTGTGGGATATACCGTGTATGTGGATCTGGTGAAGGAACATTTTTCCGATAAGGAATTTCTCACCACCCCCATGCGCAGGGAGGTGGAGCGGTGCCAGATGGCTTTTGATGAGGCGAGCAAGGGAAAGACCGTGGCGATGATCTGCAGCGGCGATGCCGGAGTTTACGGCATGTCCGGGCTGATGCTGGAGATCGGCAGGGATTACCCGGATATTCCGGTGGAGGTGGTGCCCGGGGTGACAGCTGCCCTAGGGGGCGGCGCAGTGCTGGGAGCTCCCCTGATTCACGATTTCTGCCTGATCAGCCTCAGTGATCTGCTGACACCCTGGGAGAAGATTGAACGGCGGCTTTTGGCGGCTGCCCAGGCGGATTTTGTGGTCTGCCTGTACAATCCCTCCAGCAAGAAGCGCCATGATTATCTGCAGAAGGCCTGCGATCTGATGATGCAGTATAAGTCTCCTGAGACCGTATGCGGCATCGTCTCCAACATCGGACGGGAGGGCGAGAGCGGCAGGATTATGACGCTGAGGGAACTGCGGGAGACCCAGGTGGATATGTTCACCACCGTGTTTGTGGGAAATTCCCAGACGGTTGAGATCAACGGGAGAATGGTGACTCCCAGAGGGTATCGGAAAGGAAACTGACAGAATGGAAAAATTGTTGCTGTTTGCGGGAACCACGGAGGGGAGAGAGCTGGCGGAATTTCTGGAGCGCCAGGGTGTCTCCTGCCACGTGTGCGTGGCAACGGAGTACGGAGAGCAGCTCATCGATGAGAAGACATCGGGGCATCGGGTTTACAGTGGACGGCTGGATCAAAACGAGATGGCGGCACTGATGGAACGGGAGGGAATCCGTGTTGCGGTGGATGCCACCCATCCTTACGCGGCGGTGGTATCCGCGAATATCCGGGCGGCCTGTGAGACCGCCGGATGCCGGTATCTGCGCCTTCTGAGGGAGGAAGCGCCTGCGGATGTGCGCTGCGTGTTTGTGGATTCCGTGGAGCAGGCGGTGGAGTATTTGAAGGAAACCAGCGGGCGGGTGTTTGCGGCCACCGGCAGCAAGGAGCTGGCGAAATATACGGCCCTTCCCGATTACCGGGAGCGGGTGACTGCCCGGGTACTCTCCACGCCGGATGCCGTGGCGGAGTGCGCGAAGCTGGGATTCCAGGGAAAGAACCTGATCTGTATGCAGGGACCCTTTGATGAGGAGCTGAATTACGCCATGCTGAAACAGACCGGTGCCCGTTTCCTGGTGACCAAGGAGTCCGGGAAAACGGGAGGATTTCCGGAGAAGCTCCGGGCGGCCGCCAGAGCGGGAGCCCGGCTGGTGGTGGTGGGACGTCCCGCAAAGGAGGAGGGGTATTCCGAAATGGAGATACGCCGGATCCTCTGCCGGGAGTTTTCCATCACCTGCAGGCGCCGGATTGCCCTGGTGGGCATCGGTATGGGAAATCCGGACAATATGACCCTGGAAGCCAGGGAGGCCTGCCGCCAGGCGGATGTGCTCATCGGCGCCGAACGGATGCTGGAAACTATGAAGGAGCTGGCAAAGCCCACGTATCAGGCATATCTGCCGGATCAGATCGGCCGTTTTCTGGAGGAGCATCCGGAGTATGAGCGGGCGGCCATTCTGCTCTCCGGGGATGTGGGCTTTTACAGCGGGGCCAAAAAGCTGCTGGACCGCTTTTCCGGAGAACAGGTCAAGGTTTACTGCGGCATCTCCTCGGTGGTTTATCTGTGCGCCAGGCTTGGCACCGCCTGGGATGACGCGGCTCTGGTGAGTATCCACGGGAGAAATCAGAACCTGCTGGATAGTGTGCGCGCTCACCGGAAGGTATTCGCTCTGGTGGGAAAGGAGGAGAGTTTTCGGCAGATGTGCCGCAGGCTGACAGAGTACGGGTACGGTGACGTGAGAATCGATGTGGGCTGTCATCTTTCCTACCCGGAGGAGCAGATTCTCACCGGGACGGCCGAGAGCCTTCAGGAGGCGGCAACGGGAGATCTGGCGGCGGTGCTGATCCGCCGGGAGGGAGAACTTCCGGTGGTGACCCACGGTCTGGAGGACGAGCAGTTTGAGCGGGATAAGGTTCCCATGACCAAGAGCGAGGTTCGCAGTATTTCCCTCTCCCGGCTGGAGCTGCGCCGTGACAGTGTGGTCTACGATGTGGGGGCCGGAACCGGCTCTGTGTCTGTGGAGGCGGCGCTGCAGGCGCCGGAGGGCATGGTCTATGCGATTGAAAAGAAACCGGAGGCGGTGGCCCTGATTGACCGGAACCGGAAAAAATTCGGGGCGGCCAACCTTCAGGTGGTGGAGGGCATGGCCCCGGAAGCGCTGGAAGATCTTCCGGTTCCCACCCACGCTTTTATCGGCGGTTCCTCGGGAAATCTGAAAGCTATTTTGGAGCTGCTGCTGAAAAAAAATCCCGGAATTCGAATCGTCATCAATGCCATTGCCCTGGAGACCGTGTCCGAGGCGCTGGCCTGTGTCCGCAAGCTGCCGCTTGAGCGGGTGGACATCGCCTCAGTCTCAGTGGGCAAGGCAAGGAGCGTGGGTTCCTACCATATGATGATGGGACAGAATCCGGTGTATGTGATTTCATGCAGCGGGGCGGCAGAGGAGGAGAAGCGATGAGATACCCCAGATTTTTGCTGGCGGCGCCTGCCAGCGACAGCGGCAAAACCCTGATTACCTGCGGCATCCTCCAGGCCCTGCTGGACCGGGGACTGAAGGTGGCCTCCTTTAAGTGCGGGCCGGACTACATTGACCCTATGTTTCACTCCCGGGTGCTGGGTACAAAGTCCAGAAACTTGGACACTTATTTTACCGGGGAGGAAACCACCCGCTATCTGTTCACCAGGACCGCCGCGGGAGCGGACCTGTCGGTGATGGAGGGGGTGATGGGCTATTATGATGGTCTGGGCGGAACCTCTACCCGGGCTAGTGCCTATGATCTGGCCCGGGTTACCGACACACCGGTGGTATTGATTGTAAACTGCAAAGGAATGAGCCTGTCAGCTTTAGCTAGTATTAAGGGATACGTGGAATTTAGAAAGGACAGCCGGATCCGGGGCGTGATTTTTAATCAGATGTCGGAGATGCTCTATCCCAGGATCCGGGAGCTGGCCCAGAGAGAACTGGGAGTGCGAAGCTACGGCTGTGTACCGGTGATGAAGGATCTGCATCTGGAAAGCCGTCATTTGGGACTGGTGATGCCGGAAGAGATCGAAGGGCTTCAGGGACAGATCAAGCGGCTGGCCCGGGAGATGGAGCGGACCCTGGATCTGGACGGGCTGTGGGAGCTGGCCCGAAGTGCCGGGGATCTGGAGGGACAGGCCCCGGACGCGGAGAAAAATCTGTTTGAGGGGCGGGAAGCTCCCACAGTGGCCGTGGCCAGGGACGAGGCTTTTTGTTTTCTGTATGAGGATAATCTGGAACTGCTTCGCCGGATGGGGGCAAAACTCACCTTCTTTTCCCCCCTTCACGATGAGCGGGTG
>DBFBJF010000365.1:0-4848 GCA_048203265.1 Candidatus Merdiplasma sp. | reverse complement strand
TTTCTCTCTTTGATCTTTGCAAACACACTCTGCAGTAAAATGAAGAAGCAGAGCAGGATTGCTGTCACGATGTTAGACCAGGAGCTGATGAGCTTACCGTTCATCTGCACCAGGCTGGAAATCGTACCGTTGATCAGCACACCGAACAGAGAGCCGATCACATTGCCCACGCCGCCGGTCAGCAGTGTTCCGCCGATTACCGCCGAGGAGATGGCGTTCATCTCCAGGCCGGTAGCCTGGCTGGCTGTTCCTGACATGGTATTCAAACAGTAACAAATGCCGCCCACGGAGGTCAGGAAGCTGGAGAGCATATAGGCCTTCAGCTGAGTCTTTTTCACATCCAGCCCCATCAGGGTAGCAGACTGCTGGTTGCCGCCCACTGCGTACAGGCTGCGGCCAAACCGGGTGTAACGCAGCATCAGGAAGATGAGGATTACCACCAGGATCGCCACCACAACCGTGATACGGATATAGGGAAGCTGCAGGATCCCCTTCTTGTTCAGGTAGCCGCCGAAGGGGAACTGAATCCGAAAGCCGGACAGCCAGGTGAAAAACTTATCAGATACAATACTCACCTGGTCCGTGCTGATCACAGCAGTCATACCTCTGGCGAAGAACATGCCCGCCATGGTCACGATGAAAGGCTGTATCTCCAGGTAAGCGATCAGATAGCCCTGCACCAGGCCGAACACCACTCCCACCAGAAGCACAAACACCATCAGCAGGGGGCTTGGCCAATGCCACAGCTCCATACCTGCGGCCAGGATCATGCAGTCCAGAGCAACCAGGGAGCCGACGGAGATATCAATACCTCCAGTAAGCATCACACAGGTCATACCACAGGTAATACAAATCAGGCCCGCATTGTTGATCAGAATGTTCAAAAACGTCTGCACACGGGTAAATCCCTTAGAGGCGTACACCCCACAGCCTGCCGCGTACATCACGATAAACAGCGCAATCGTAATCAGAAGCAGCAGATTGTTTCCATTAATCTTTACTTTCTTTCCGTTCTTCATCTTTACGCCGCCCCCTTTGCTGCAAGTTTCTTCGCGGTGCGCTTTTTAAAGTAAGCTTTCACCGGCTCAGCCTGGATGACCACGATCAGGATAACCACGATGGCCTTGAATACCGGAGCCTGCGCGGAAGACACGCCCAAGGAGTACAGGGTGGTGGTGATAGCCTGAATGGTGTAGGCTCCGATGATAGAGCCTGCCAGGTTGAATCTTCCGCCGCCCAGGGAGTTGCCGCCCAGAGCCACTGCCAGGATGGCATCCAGCTCCATGTTCAGGCCGATATTGTTGGTATCGGCCGAATAGATCCGGGAGGTTGCCACCATGCCGGCCAGTCCTGCGCACAGGCCGCAGATAGCATAGCACAGCAGGATGATCTTGGCGGAGTTAAATCCCGCGATACGGGAAGCTTTTTTATTGATACCAACGCTCTGGATATAGGTGCCGAGTGCGGTAAAGCGCAGCACCAGAGCCGCCACAGCCACGCAGACAGCCGCAATGATGATGGGAGTAGGCATGAAGCCCACATAGGATCCCAGCACCTGGAAGGAGGGAACACGCACATACACAATCTGGCTGTTGCAAAGCAGCAGACCGATGGCTCGTCCCGCCGACCATAGGATCAGTGTGGCCACCATGGGCTGTATGTTCATGTACGCCACCAGGATACCGTTGAACGCACCGCAGATCAGGGTCACCAGCAGGCCGGCCCCGATTCCCACCAGCAGCGGAGTATGATATTCCGAAACATTGGCGTTTCCAAAGCCTGCCAGCAGCATACAGCAGACACCGGCATATAAACTCATCACGGAACCCACGGAAATATCCGTTCCGCCTGATGAGGAAACCACCAGGGTCATGCCGATGGCCAGAATGGCAATCTCACTGCCGCGGTTTAAGATGTCAACCAGACGGCCGTAGAGCACCTCATTCCGGATCGTAATGATAAAGAAATTAAAAGGCATATTCCCACAGGCGATGTCGTATACCACATTGATCAGCATGACCAGGATCATACTGAAGATAGGCAGGAATAAGCGTTTCTGAGTCAATTTTTTCCAACTACTCATTCTTCTCACCTCCTGCGATTGCTTTCATGACGCTCATCTGGTTCATATCTCTCTCCTCAATCTCTCCAACCTTCCGGCCGTCCCTGAGAACCGCCATACGGTTACAGGTACGGAGCATCTCCTCGATTTCAGAGGAAATAAAGATCAGGCTCTTGCCCTCGTCCGCCAGCTGAACCACCAGCTTCTGAATCTCGGTCTTGGTACCGATATCGATGCCCCGGGTGGGTTCGTCCAGAATCAGGAAATCCGGGTTGGTGGCCAGCCACCGGGCCAGAATTACTTTCTGCTGATTACCTCCGGAGAGCTGCTTAATCAACGTTTCTCTGCTGGCGCACTTAATCTGGAGAAGCTCTATGTACTTATCCGCGATCTCACACTGCTTTGCCATAGGAATCTTCTTTAAGATGCCCTGCTTAGCCTGCACTGCCAGGATGATATTCTCCCGCACGGAAAGGTCTCCAATAATACCCTCTGCTTTCCGGTCGTCCGGCAGCAGCCCCATGCCAAGATGCATGGCATCGATGGGATTCTTGATCTTCGCCTCTTTCCCTTTCACCTTCAGAGTTCCGGTCTGAGCCCGGTCCGCTCCGTAAATAACTCTGGCCAGCTCACTTCGTCCGCTGCCCAGCAGGCCGGTGAGTCCGACCACCTCTCCCTTGTGGATGTCCAGGTCGAAAGGCTTGATAGTTCCGGCATGGCTCAATCCCTTGGCCTCGATCACCAGGGGCTCCTTGCTCTTATCTCCGCTTCCCTCTTTCTTGATGGAAGCCAGATCGTCAAAGTCCTTGCCCATCATGGCCGCCACCAGCTTCACCCTGGGCAGCTCCTCGATGTCGTACTCTCCCACCAGGGTACCGTTTCTCAGCACTGTGATTCCATCGCACACCGCGTATACCTGCTCCAGAAAGTGAGTTACAAAAATAATTCCCACACCCTTGGCTTTCAGGTTGCGCATCATGGTAAACAGTTTCTCCACCTCTTTGTCGTCCAATGAGGAGGTGGGCTCATCCAGGATCAGTACCTTACTGTCCATATCTACAGCACGGGCAATGGCAACCATCTGCTGCAATGCCAGTGAATAGTCTTCCAGATTCTTTGTAACATCAATATCAAGCTCCAGCTCCTTCATCAGATCTGCAGCTTTCTTCACCATAGCTTTTCTGTTGACTGTGCCAATCTTTGTCAGGGGTTCCCGTCCAATATACAGATTTTCGGCCACCGACAGATTGGGACACAGGTTTACCTCCTGATACACAGTGGAAATACCCTTTTTCTGTGCATCCATAGTATCTTTGTTTACAATGGGTTTATCAAACCCTTCCAGATAGATCTCTCCGGCTTCAAACTTATTTACGCCGGTCAGACATTTAATCAATGTGGATTTTCCGGCACCGTTCTCCCCCATCAGAGCCCGGATCTCTCCCTTTTTCAGGGTCAGAGTCACGTTGTCCAATGCTTTCACTCCGGGGAACGTCATGCTGATTCCCTTTGCTTTTAATACAACGCCAGCTTCCAACACTACTCCTCCCTTCGCTTTTGCGTAATCCAGCAGAAAAGGGGGAGAAAATCCCTGCGGGATTTTCTCCCCCTGCTTATTCATCTGACTTCAATAAGCGGATTAGTAGGGACGGCCATCCAGGATTTCCTGGGTCATGGTTGTCGCATACTCACTCTCAATGCCGGGAGCTACGAAAGCACCTTCCTCAACGTAGGTAACGGCCTCGTACTCTTCGCCGGCTTCCATAGCCAGAATAACGTTCATAACAGTCTCAGCCTGGATCGGGTTACACTCAACATCGCAGTGGATCTTTCCATCCAATACGTACTGCAGTCCGTCATGAGTGGTATCGAAGGAGATCAGGATCACATCGCCGTCAACGCCATAGGTGATACCTGCTGCATCCATAGCATCCATTGCGCCGTATGCTTCGTTATCGTTCTGGCAAACAACTACGTTGAACTGTCCCTCGTAGGACTTGATGAAGGACTCCATTACTTCCTGGCCGCCGTCCTGAGTGAAATCACCGGACTGGGAGTCAAGGATGGTCCAGTTGTCATGCTGCTCAGCTACAGAATTGAAGCCGTTGGTACGTCCGATCGCTGCGGAGGCACCCACACTGCCCTCGATAACCAGGATGTTGGCATCCTCATCGCCAAGATACTCACCAAGCCAGTTGCCGGCGATTACACCCTCATTGGTGGGGTCTGTTCCTACCCATGCGTCATACATGGACGGATCAGACTCGATCTCACGGTCAGCGATGATTACCGGGATGCCGGCATCCATAGCTTCCTGAAGAACCGTATCCCATCCTGCGGACTGGATCGGAGCGATGATGATATAATCCATCTCCTGGGTGATGAAGTTACGAACTGCCTCCAGCTGAGCTGCGTTGTCGTTATCGCAGTCGATCAGGGAAAGCTCAAATCCGTTCTCCTCGGTGAAGGTGTCCTGATAGTTCTGGGTGTTGGCGGTACGCCAGTCAGACTCATGACCAACCTGAGCGTATCCAACTCTGATCAGGTCGCCGTCTTCTGCCATAGCAGTCATGCCCATCATAGCAGCTGCAGCTACGCCGCATCCAAGAGCTGTAAGAATTTTCTTGTTCATAGTGAATTCCTCCTTTTATTTGGTTATTTTAACCATTCTCTTGCTTGATGAGATTATTCTACTATACAGTTTGACGGATTTCAATCAATTATTTTCTGCAATATGGGAAGAATTTTACTGTTTTTTTGATAATTTTCTATGTTTTTTCATTTTT
>DBFBJF010000364.1:0-11207 GCA_048203265.1 Candidatus Merdiplasma sp. | reverse complement strand
CTCAGACTGTCCGCCGAATATGGCACAGATGTCCGTTTAGCCCGACAATCTGCAAGTACAAAATTTTTAAAAAGAAATTGCAATTTCCCCTTGCAAAATCATGGCTGTTGTGGTATCATAGCTCATGTTGACACGGTTGGTCATCTGAAAGAATCGTCTGACTGGGACGAACAGGGCTCCTTGGTCAAGCGGTTAAGACATCGCCCTTTCACGGCGGTAACACGGGTTCGATTCCCGTAGGAGTCATTTGACAGATTTAGGTATCTTTTAAATTTGTCACACATATTATTTCATATGGCGTCATAGCCAAGTGGTAAGGCAAAGGTCTGCAACACCTCTATCACCAGTTCGAATCTGGTTGACGCCTCTGAAAAAAGCAGTGATCCTAAGATCGCTGCTTTTTTTGTCATAGAAAAACTTGAAACATCTAAGATTTTAGAAGATACAGTCCGCCGTGTCACTCAGTCCTTATAATGCTCAGTCCCCCTGGCAGACGCTCCACAGAAGCCGGTTGTCTGTGAAGGCGGCGGTGATGCACCCCTGGTCTTTCAGCCAGGACAGGTAGGAGCGCACTGTGCTGCCGACGAGCACATATTGTTCAAAATTCATGGTCAGCCCGTATTGATCGAACAGCTGCTGAAGAAGCTCCTCAAAGGAGAGGGGAGTTTGCAGCAGGGACTGGATCTTTTCTGAGATAGACAGCACAGTCCGGCGGTTGAGATCAACCAGCTCTCTCACATCGGCAGATGCCTCCGCATGGGCGGGAACAAACAGTTCTGCCTCCAGTTTTTCCACCTGATCCAGGGTGCGCAGATACTCCGCCACATCGTAGATGAAAGTAATCTGATACTTTTCCAGCGTTCGCCGGCTGCTGATACAATCAGCCAGAAATACCACCTGATCCGGTGTGCGGATACCGATCATGTCGAAGAAATGCCCCCTTAAAGGGATGGGGGTCAGCTCCTTCGGAAAATCCGGATCATCCATGCCGGAAACCTGACTTTCCGCGGCCAGAAGAAATTTGTGGCGCAGATCCCTGCAGGGGTATCCGCCGTACAGGAAGGAAGGCTCCAGGATGGGGTGCCGGGTGAAGGCCGCCTCGATGCCGGGAGCAAAGATGGGGCACCCCGTCTGCTGCTGCAGATACCGGTTGCCGCCAATATGATCGGCGTTGGAGTGGGTGTTGATGATGGCTTTCAGGGACCAGTGCTGTTCTTCCAGGATTTTCCGGATCTTTTTCCCGGCGTCCTTGTCATTTCCGCTGTCGATGAGATAAACCTCCGATTCATTGGCTCTGTAAATGCCGATTTTGGTAGGGCTATCGATATAGAAGGTATTTTGGGCGATCTGATGCAGTTCATACATGGGGCTTCCTCCTTTGCTGTTGGCAGACTTCCTCTGCGTTTGCTTTGTTTAGATGTTTGATTTAGTTCTTTACCTGTCAGCTGTCCGGTCCAGAATAAAAAAAGATCCGGAACCAGGTTCCGGAAAGAATCAGGAGGATCGCACTGGGGGAAGGTCATCAATATACTCTCCCGCCTTCACAGCCTGGCGGATGATATGAGCTCCCTCGGGGTCCATGACGCCCAGATCCGGCATTTCGTAGGGCGCGTCATTGAGAAAGGCGTTGGAGAGACGGAATACCTCGGCCTCATAGCCGGTGAGTTTTTTCTCCATGACTTCTCCCTGATCCCTCATCATGCGAAGATTCCTGGCGCCCTCCAGGGTCATCTCATTGAGCATATCCAGCATGACGGCAAAGTGGTCCTCATCCCAGGAGGAGAGGAACATACATTTGCACAGCCCCTTGGTGAAAAAGGGGGAGGTGAAATAACAGTTCAGCAGATCCCGGAAACGCAGCCGGTGTTCGTTGTTTTCAAACAGATTGTGATGGGTCAGTTCCATCAGACATTTCTCATTCCAGTTCATAACGACAGCTCCCTCGTCAGTATGAGTTATGATTTCATAATAAAGTATTTTTCCCAAGAATACAAGGAATTTGTGGCTTTTTTTTCCGTGGCCCTTGTCCGCAGAAGAAAAATAGCGTATACTATTGCATGGCACTAATAGGAATTGACAAAAAGACAAAGGAAAACGGAGGAGATTTCCATGCTGGAATTACAAAATATTTCATTTGCAGCGGAGGGAAAGGAAATCCTGCGCAATGTAAATTTAAAAATTAATGACCGCTTTGTGGCTGTCACGGGCCCCAACGGAGGGGGAAAATCCACGCTGGCCAAAGTGATCATGGGAATTGATAAACCGGATGAGGGACGCATATTATTTGACGGGGAGGATATCACCGACCTGGACATCACGGAGAGAGCTAAAAGAGGCATCAGCTACGCTTTTCAGCAGCCGGTGCGCTTTAAGGGCCTGCGGGTGAAAGATTTGCTGAAGCTGGCGGCGGGCAAGGAAGCCAGCCTCAACGATGCCTGTGATGTATTGAGCGAGGTGGGGCTTTGCGCCAGGGATTATATCGACCGGGAGCTGAACGATACCCTTTCCGGCGGCGAGATGAAGCGGATCGAGATCGCCATGGCTCTGGCCAGAGGCACTAAGCTGACGGTCTTTGACGAGCCGGAGGCGGGCATTGACCTGTGGAGCTTCCAGAATCTGATCCATGTGTTTGAGACCATGTATGAGCAGACAAAGGGGAGCATCCTGATTATCAGCCATCAGGAGCGGATCCTGAATATTGCAGATAAGATTATTTACATTAAGGACGGCGCTGTTGAGAAATACGGGCCGAGAGAGGAAATACTGCCGGGCCTGCTGGGGCAGGACGGCGATGCCTGCAAGATTTTGACAGATAAGCTGGCGAGCAGAGGAGGAAAGAACTAGATGAGCAACCTGAATAATCTATTTGAGACTGACCTGCTGCATCAGGTGGCCGAGCTGGATGCCCTGCCTGTGGGGGCCTACAATATCCGGGCCAACGGAGAGAGCGCAGCGAGAAATACTACAGAGCATATTGATATTGTGACCAAGACGGATAAACCGGGCATTGACATCATTATCAAGCCCGGCACGAAGAATGAGAGTGTGCATATTCCTGTGATTATCAGCCAGACGGGATTGAAGGAGTGTGTGTACAACGATTTCTTTGTGGGAGAGAACTGTGATGTGACCATTGTGGCCGGCTGCGGTATTCACAACTGCGGAGGCCAGGACAGCGAGCACGATGGCATTCATACCTTCTATGTGGGAGAAAACAGCAAGGTGCGCTATATTGAGAAGCATTACGGCGAGGGGGACGGCACCGGAAAACGGCTGATGAATCCCACCACAGAGGTGCACCTGGCAAAGGGAGCTTCCATGGAGATGGAGACTACCCAGATTGCGGGGATCAACGATACTTTGCGCAAAACCAGCGCGGTGCTGGAGGAGAATTCCAGCCTGGTGGTGCACGAGAAGATCATGACCACCGGAGATCAGCAGGCGAAGACTGAGTTCACCGCTGATTTGAACGGGGAGGGATGCAGCTGCAACATTGTCAGCAGAAGCGTGGCAAAGGATGAGAGCTATCAGCACTTTACCAGTCTGCTCAACGGCAATGCCGCCTGCGCCGGCCATACGGAATGCGACGCCATCATCATGGATCACGCCAGCGTGCTGGCCAGCCCTCAGCTGACGGCCAACAATGTGGACGCAAGCCTGATTCATGAGGCCGCCATCGGAAAAATTGCGGGAGAACAGCTGATTAAGCTGATGAGCCTTGGCTTGACGGAAAAAGAGGCAGAGGACCAGATTGTAAATGGCTTCCTGAAATAGAGAGGGATTTATGATAAAACACGTTTGACAGAAAAACAGTCGCGGGAGAACTGTTTTGCGTCAAACGTGTTTTTCTGCGGAGAGGGATAACATCATGATTAAGACATTGGCATCATACGTGAAAGAATTTAAGAGGGTTTCCTTTCTCACACCGGTCTGTATGATCGGCGAGGTGATTATGGAGATGGTGATCCCCATGCTGATGGCCTCCATCATTGATGAGGGAGTGAATCAGGGAAATCTGGAACATATTTACCGGGTGGGAGTCTGGATGATCGCGGCGGCGGCCCTGGGGCTGGCGGCTGGCGTGCTGGGCGGCGTGTTTGGGGCCAGGGCTTCCACCGGATTTGCGAGAAACCTGAGAAAGGGAATGTTTGACAACATCCAGACGTTCTCCTTCGCCAACATTGACAAGTTCAGTGTGGCTGGGCTGGTGACCCGTCTCACCACCGACGTGACGAACCTGCAGATGGCCTATCAGATGCTGCTGCGGATGACCTTCCGGGCTCCCACCAGTCTGATTATCGCCATGGTGATGGCTTTTTCCATCAACGCCCGGCTGGCCAGCATTTACCTGGCGGCGGTGGTGATTTTGGCAGCCGTACTGTTCTTTATTATGAGCCGCGCGGTCCGGTATTTCCGGCAGGTGTTTGAGAAGTACGATGAGCTCAACGCCAGCGTGCAGGAAAATGTGTCCGGTATCCGGGTGGTGAAATCCTGTGTGCGGGAAGATTATGAAAACAAGAAGTTTTCCCGGGCAGCGGAGAATCTGTACCGGATGTTTGTGCGGGCGGAGAAGATCGTGGTGTGCAACGCCCCGGTGATGCAGCTGACGGTGTACACCTGCATTTTGCTGATCAGCTGGCTGGGGGCCAGAATGATTGTGGCGGACAGCCTGACCACCGGTGAGCTGATGAGCCTGCTGACCTACTGCATGAACATCCTTATGAGCCTGATGATGCTCTCCATGATTTTCGTGATGCTGACCATGAGCGAGGCCAGCGGTGAGCGTGTGGCCCAGGTACTGAATGAAAAGAGCACTCTGGAAAATCCGGAGAATCCCGTCTATGAGGTGGAGAACGGAAGCATTGAATTCCGGAACGTGAGCTTTTCCTACAGCGAGACGGCGGAAAAGCCGGTGCTGGAGCACATTAATCTTTCCATCAAATCCGGTGAGACCATCGGGATCATCGGAGGAACAGGAAGCTCCAAATCCAGCCTGGTCAATCTGATCAGCCGGCTCTACGATGTGACGGAGGGCAGTGTCCTGGTGGGAGGAAGAGATGTGCGCTCCTACGATATGGAGAGTCTGCGAAATCAGGTGGCGGTGGTGCTGCAGAAGAACGTGCTGTTTTCCGGAACCATCCTGGAAAACCTGCGGTGGGGCGATGAGAACGCCACCCTGGAGGAGTGCGTCCGGGCCTGCCAGCTGGCCTGCGCCGATGATTTTATTGAGCAGTTCCCCGATAAATATGATACCCACATTGAACAGGGGGGAACCAACGTATCCGGAGGACAGAAGCAGAGACTGTGTATTGCCAGAGCGCTGCTGAAGAAACCGAAGATCCTGATACTGGACGATTCCACCAGCGCGGTGGACACGGCCACAGACGCCAGGATCCGGAAATCCCTTGCCCGGGAGATCCCGGATACCACAAAGCTGATTATTGCCCAGCGGATTTCCAGCGTCCAGAACGCGGACCGGATCATCGTGATGGAAAACGGGAGAGTGAACGGATTTGGCACCCACGAGGAGCTTCTGGCAGGCAATGAAATTTACCGGGATGTGTATGAGTCCCAGATGAGTGGTTCCGGTGATTTTGATGAGAATGGAGGTGAAGCGTAATGGCTCAGATGGAGAGAAACGGACAACCGGAGACGGGACGGACGGCCGCCGCAGGCGCAGGAGCCGGGACGGCAAGGCCCATGAGAGGGCCGGGAGGCCGGGGCAGGGGGACTGCGCCCAGGGTGGAGCATCCCATGCAGCTTCTGGGGCGCCTGATGCGCTACGTGACCAAACACTATCTGTTTGCCTGCATTGTGGTGCTGGTGTGCATTGTCATCAGCGTGGAGGCCAATGTACAGGGCACCATGTTCACCAGAACCCTGATTGATTCCTATATTCTCCCCCTTCTGACGGTGGAAAACCCGGACTTTACCAGCCTTGCCTGGGCAATTCTGCGGGTGGCCTGCTTTTACGCGGTGGGAGTGGCGGCAACTTACGCCTATTCCAGAATCATGATTAATGTGAGCCAGGGAACTATGAAGCGGCTGAGAGTGGATGTGTTTACCCACATGGAAAGCCTGCCGATCCGGTATTTTGACACCCATCCCCACGGGGATATTATGTCTATTTACACCAACGATATTGACACACTGCGGCAAATGCTCAGCCAGAGCATTCCCCAGATGATCAACAGCCTGATTACCATTGCCAGTGTGTTCGTGTCCATGGTGATCCTGAGCGTTCCGCTGACCCTGGTCACCCTGGTGATGGTGGGCATCACGCTGACTGCCACCAAAAAATGCGCGGGACTGAGCGGACGGTATTTCGTGGCCCAGCAGAATGATCTGGGCCGGGTGAACGGCTACATTGAGGAGATGATGAACGGCCAGAAGGTGGTGAAGGTATTCTGCCATGAGGAAAAGAACATGGAGGAATTTGACCGGATGAACAATGAGCTGTTCGGATCCTCTGACCGGGCCAACCGTTTTGCCAATGTGCTGGGGCCCATCAATACTCAGATTGGAAACATCAGCTATGTGCTGTGCGCTATCGTGGGAGGGGTTTTGGCCCTGCGGGGCTTCGGCGGCTTCACTCTGGGAAGCCTGGCCAGCTTTCTCACCTTCAACCGGAGCTTCAGCATGCCCATCAACCAGGTCTCCCAGCAGCTCAATAGCGTGGTGATGGCTCTGGCTGGAACAGAGCGTATTTTCAAGCTGCTGGATGAGCAGCCGGAGCGGGATGAGGGATATGTGACACTGGTAAACGCTCGGGTGGAAAACGGAACGGTGACGGAGGCCGGCCAGGAGCGCACGGGCGTCTGGGCATGGAAACATTACCACCGGGCGGATGGCACCACCGATTACAGGCTTCTGCAGGGAGATGTGGTGTTCGACGGCGTGGATTTCGGGTACACGCCGGATAAGATGGTGCTTCACGACATTAAAATGTACGCGAAACCGGGACAGAAGATCGCCTTTGTGGGAACCACGGGGGCGGGGAAGACCACCATCACCAACCTGATCAACCGCTTCTATGATATTCAGGACGGCAAAATCCGCTACGATGGCATCAACATCAACAAGATCCGGAAGGCGGATTTGAGACATTCCCTGGGCATGGTACTTCAGGATACCAACCTGTTTACCGGCACGGTGATGGAAAATATCCGGTACGGGAAGCTGGATGCCACGGATGAGGAGGTCATCGCCGCGGCAAAGCTGGCCAACGCCGATCTGTTTATCCGTCAGCTCCCCCAGGGCTACCAGACTGTTCTCACGGGAAACGGCGGCAATCTGAGCCAGGGACAGAGGCAGCTGCTCTCCATTGCCAGGGCGGCCGTGGCCGATCCGCCTGTGCTGATTTTGGATGAGGCCACCAGCTCCATCGATACCCGCACAGAGCGGATCGTACAGGAGGGGATGGACCGGCTGATGAAGGGCAGAACCACCTTTGTCATCGCCCACCGCCTCTCCACGGTCAGAAACAGCGACTGCATCATGGTGCTGGAACACGGCAGAATCATTGAGCGGGGGACCCACGAGGAATTGCTGGAACAGAAGGGAAAATATTATCAGCTGTATACAGGCAGCAGTATTACGGCATAAAAGGAGGAAGAAAGATGCCCACAACCTATACCCACTATCGATTTGGCGACCGGTGCATAGCCGGGCTGCCGTCCAGGCTGGAGCGTGCGGTCCGCCGGCACCGCAGCTTATATGACATCGGCGTGCATGGGCCGGATGTACTTTTCTATTATCATCCTCTGAAGCCCAACCCGGTATCCCGGTACGGCAGTGAACTCCACCGCCAGCCGGCCAGAGTTTTCTTTGAGAAGGCCAGGCCTATATTTGCCCGGGGAGGGGACCGGGAGGCCATGATGGCCTATTTGCTGGGATTTCTCTCCCACTTTGTGCTGGACTCCGCCTGCCACGGCTATGTGGAGCAGGCCAGAAAAGCCCTTGGGATTTCCCATAATCGGCTGGAGGCGGCCTTTGACGCTTATATGATGGAGGCGGACGGACTGACCCCCTGCAGGGTGAACCGGGGGATTTCCCTTCACCCGTCCCCATACAACGCCGGAATTATGGCACCCTTTTTTGACCTTCCGGCGGAGACGGTGCTGGAAGCCTCAAAGGGACAGGTACGGATCATGAATCTGCTCTACTCGCCCACAGGGATCAAGAAGCGGGCGCTTCGGCGCCTCATCGGACTGTTTCATATTCCGGGAAGCTTTGATGACCTGTTTTTGGACGATGAGATCCCCAGGGAGTACGGGGAGGCCATGGCGGTTCTGGACGGGCTGTCAAGACAGGCCCTGAAGGAGTATGGAGATCTGGCGGAATGCCTTGTGAATTTTCTGAGAGGGAGGGAGGAACTGCCGGAGCGCTTCGACCGGGATTTTGAGTGATTGATCCGCGATTTCATATAAATGTTAGGAGGTTCTCATGTTTAAAAAACTGAAGCAAAAATTAACCCCTGCGGAATTTTCCTGGATCCTTTACGATGTGGGAAATTCGGCCTTTACCATGCTGGCCTGTTCGCTGATCCCCATCTGGTTTAAAACACTGGCGGTGGGGAATGGCGCGGGGAGAGTCAGCGCGGATGACGCCACCGGCATATGGGCCCTGGGTGTGGCCATCGTCACCATCGTGGTGGCATTGCTGGGGCCCATCTGCGGCGCGCTGTCAGACCGCCGGGATTCGAAACTGGTCTTTTTCCGCACCAGCGTTTTGATCGGCGTGGGCGGATGCATACTCAACGGATTTACCACCGGATGGCTGCTGTTTCTGGTGATTTTTATCATCACGAAGATTGCCTACTCCTGTTCTCTGACCTTCTATGATTCCATGCTGAATGATGTGACCACCCAGGAGCGCATGGACGAGGTCTCTTCCTTCGGTTATGCCTGGGGGTACATTGGCTCCTGCATTCCCTTTCTGATCGCCCTGGTTTTTTACGTTCTGGGGCCTGATATGCTGGGGATCCTGCCGGACTTTTTCTCCAGGCTGGCCGGGTTCGCCGTCACCGCCGTGTGGTGGCTGGCCGTCACCGTTCCCCTGCTGAAAAATTACCGGCAGAAAAATTACACCCAGCCGAAGGAACATGCCGTGCGGGCGGCTTTTTCCAAGCTGGGTGCTACCCTGAAGCGGATTGCCCTGAGGGATAAGAAGGTGCTCTTTTTCCTGTTGGCATTCTTCCTGTATATCGATGGGGTGGGAACCATTATTGACAACTGTATTAATATCGGCACCGACCTGGGGCTGAGTACGGTGGGACAGGTGGTGGTGCTTCTGGCCACACAGGTGGTAGCTTGGATCTTCTCTCTTCTGTTTGCCCGGCTGTCCAGAAAGTATCACACCGTGACGCTGCTGTCTGTGTGCATCATCGGCTATCTCTGCGTCTGTCTCTATGCGCTGACCCTGCGCACACTGGTCCAGTTCAGTATTATGGCCTTCGCAGTGGGAATGTTCCAGGGTTCCATCCAATCCTTGTCCAGAAGCTATTTTTCCAAGATTATCCCTGCGGAGAACTCCGGCGAGTACTTCGGAATCTACGATATATTCTCAAAGGGCGCCTCATTTCTGGGATCTGTGGTAATCGCCGCAGTGAAATTTGCGGGAGGCACCATCAACATTGCCATAGGGCTGATGGCGGTCTTCTTTCTGGCCGGCCTGGTCTTTCTGCGAATCGCGGATAAGAAGGAGGCACTGAACCGGAGCCATCTGTGATTCCCAGGGGCTGAACCGTTGGCTCGGCTATTGCGGCAGTTCTCTAAGAATGAAAAATGGTGCGGCCCAGATAGTCATCGATGACGGCCGCCTCCGTCAGAAAGGCGGGGATCTGAACATATTCTTCCCTGGTGTGGACGCCGTCTCCCAGCAGGCCGCCAAAGCAGATGGCGGGAATCCCAAGGGAGAGGGGAATGTTGCAGTCAGTGGAACCGGAGCCGATGGTCGGTGTGGTCCCGGCGATGGCCTTTATGCTGGCGCTGGCCCGGCGGGTCAGGGATGAGAGCGCAGCCGGGTCCACCTTTCCGGAGCAGGGGCGCTCTCCGATCAGGGACATCTCCAGGTGAATGCCGGAGCGCTGCTGCTGGAAGCGCTGAACCATCTGGCGGAAATTTTCCTTCATGATGGACAGACTTTCCCGGCAGTCGGAGCGGTACTCCAACAGGCAGGTGCAGGACTGGGGAATGGAGTTGACTGAAGTGCCGCCCTGGATGGTGCCCACATTGTAGGTATTTTTTCCATTATCAGGCACGGGAAGCCGGTAAATGCGCTGAATCAGATCCGTCATGGCCTCCACAGCGCTGGCGTTTCCAAAATCGTTGAAGGAGTGGCCGCCCCGGGTGCGGATGGTGACCTGATAACGCAGGGAGCCTACCGCCTGATTACAGATGCCCTTTACACCTCCGTCAAAGGCCGTGACTTCCCGGATCTGTTCTGCGTAATCTTCCAGGAGGCGGCGAATCCCTTTTAAGTTTCCAAGCCCCTCCTCGCAGGTGTTAAAGGCGAAGAGCAGCGGGACAGGGCTGGCTTCCAGTTCCCCCTTCCGGTATTTCAGATACAGCATCAGAATGGCTACACAGGCGGTATTGTCACCCACCCCGGGACAGCTGATCCGATGCTCGTCCCGGACCAGGGGCATGGGCTCCATGTCCGGAAAAACGGTGTCGGTGTGGGCGGTCAGGAGGGTGAGCTTTTTCCCGCCTGCGGCCCGGGGACCGAAAAAAACAAGGACATTTTTGGCGCTGTCCGTGGAGGAGGGGATGCGGGCCTCTTTTTGCAGCCAGTCCGTGATGAAAGCCGCCCGGCGGTCCTCATAGCCGGAGGGGGCAGGAATACGGCACAGCTTCTCTAAAAGATTCAGAAGCTCTTCCCGGATGGGTGCCTTTGCAAACAGATTGTCTGAAAATGTGGATGTGGAGCCGAATTGTTCTTTCATAATCGCTATCATCTCCTGTATCTGTCATTTCCGCAGGCTGCATGCCTGCATGAGTATCTGGTGAGTGCCGCATGGATCACCCTGCGGCGAAGGAAAAGATGCTGCCGGGGCGGCCCGCTGCAGGCGGAGACGCCCGTAAAGAGGGTCTTTTTTTCATTCTATCTCTTTTGTATGGGAATAGCAAGCGTGGGAAAAATTTAGAATAATATAATATATGGATAGAAAAAATATGATATAATAACGTCAGACATTATATCTACAC